>NZ_FOMM01000006.1:0-262389 GCF_900112625.1 Methylobacterium sp. 13MFTsu3.1M2 | reverse complement strand
TGAGCGGTCTCGGGCGAGGTGCAGGCACGCCGTACTCGCACGCCGTGCCCGCACCTCCGGAACCCGCATCGGCGCCGTGGCCTTCCAGCCGTCCCCCGCCTCGTAGTGGGCGGGTCCGCAGGTCGCTCAGGGTCGGCCCAGAGGCGGGTCGGCGCGGGGGCATTTCCTCACCCCGCCGGGCAGAGTGCCGCCCGGTCTCACGCCCGCATCCGAGGCACGCCCCGCACCGGTCCGTCGCCCGGGGCGATGGCGGCTGAGAGCCACCGACGCGGGCGCCGCCCCGTCCCCGGACCTGCACGGTCAGCCACCGGGCGGGCCCCCGAAGGACGGCCCGGGATCGCTACCGGGCCGCCGCGGACAGGTGCGGTCAGGAAGCACAAAATAGGAACATTGTCAAGGAAAACTGAGCGGCGCAGCGCTGTCGACGCGCCTCTCCGTCATCGCGAGCGCAGCGAAGCGACCCAGGGCGGCTCACCATCGGCAAGGTCGCGCTGCTGGCTCGCTTCGCTCCGCTCGCAAGGACGTCGGTGCCGAAGACTCATCGGCCGCGGGCACCGTCACGTGGGCCGAGCCCTGCCGGCGTTCCGTCGCGCTTCCGGGTCGGTGCACCACGCACGGCCGTCATCGACGTCACATCGGCCCGGAATGCCGAGCGTCAGCGGACGCAGATCCGTTCGCTAAGTTATTCTCGGAGCTTGAGGGACGCAGGAGGTGACATATGAGCGATTCGAATCGGTATTGCCGGATCTTTGTCGATGAAATGTCTATAGAGATCGGACTTATGGCCGTACACGGTTCGATATATTGCGAATAACAGAGAAAATAAGTCGATTATTTCTGAATTGGTCGATCAAATATGGGGCGATGTGATCTATCTGTCGTCGATGACTTGTCTTCAGGTCACGCTCCGGGGCATCCGGCTCCGCGCAACGGACGGGTTCTCCGGAGGCCGCGCGCCGGCGCCTCTCCGAGCGGCCTGATGCGCCGGGTCTTCTCGACGGCCGGGACACATCCCCGGACGCGCTTCAAGCTCTGGCAGGAGGTCGTCGCCGAACGGATCGGGCCGATCGAGCAGCGGCGGCGCGCCGACGGGCCGTTCGCGGGCGAGATCGAGATCGGCGCCGTCGGCCCGCTGACCTTGATCCGGATCACCCAGAGCGCCCTCACGACCACGATCACCGCCGATACGGTCCGGCGCCGGCCTGACGGGCTGATCCGCTTGAACTTCCGTCTCGCCGGCGCGTCCACCTTTCAGCAGCACGGCCGCGAGGCGGTGCAGGGGACGGGAGACCTCACCGTCATCGACCATCACCCGGGCGTGCTGGACGCGCGCACGGATGGCCAGACCCTGGTCATGGCCCTGCCGCGGGAGCGCCTCGAGGGCCTGCTCGGACCGGCCCGGCTGTTCACGGCCCTGACGATGCCCGCCGGATCGGCCACGACCCGCCTGGTGACGACCTTCTTCGGGGATCTGCTCCGGGTGAACCGGCAGCTCTCCCCCGAGGCGGCGGAGCGCATGGCGACCATCGGCGTGGATCTGATCGTGGCCGCGCTCGCGGATCGGATGGCCCGGGAGGTGCCGCATTCCCTGCACGGCAGCGTCGTGGTCCAGCGCGCCAAGGCCCATGTCGAGGCGAATCTCGGCGACCAGACCCTCGATCCGCCCCGGCTCGCCGCCGCGATGGGCGTGTCCCTGCGCCGGCTCCAGGAACTGTTCCACGAGCGCGGCCAGCACATCTCCGACTGGATCTGGGAGCGCCGCCTCGCGGCGGCGGCCAGGCGCCTCTCCGATCCGGTCAGCCTGCACCGCCCGATCGGCGTCGTGGCCTACGAGTGCGGCTTCGCGACCCAGGCCCATTTCGCCCGGCGCTTCAAGGACCGCCACGGCCTGTCGCCCCGCGCCTACAGGGAAGCCGCGATCTTGCGCCTGTCCGGCAGCCGGCCGGATCCGTGAGACGCCGCGACTCCGGTGCCGGTCGCGGGCGGCCGGGACGCGGCGCCGGGACGAGGGGCGGTGCCGTGCCCCGGGGCACGGCTCCGACGTCCCGGCCCCCGCCGCCCTCACCCGGCGCAGGCCGCCTCCGGCCGCACCGCTTCCCCGGCCGCGCGCCCCGCCGCGTCGAAGAGCGCGCGGCAATACGCGATCAGGCGGTCGGTCCGGTCCGCGCCGCTCCGGAAGGCGATGTGCCCGTCCGGGCGCACCAGCACGAGCGCCGGCTGGCCCTCCAGCCCGAAGGCGCCGTGTGCCCGGCCGTCCAGATCCGACAGGACGGGCACCTCCGCCGCCGCGATCAGGGGGCCGGCGAGGACGAGCCGCGGACGCAGCCAGGGCCAGGGCGCCACGGCCCGGACCGCCTCCAGAAGGGCGGGCGCCGCCTCCGGCGACCGTCCGTCGAAGCACAGGAGCGCCCAGCCCGTCGTCCATCCGTCCGGGTTGTAGAGGAACGGGAACAGGCGCGTGCGCACCCCGTCCCGCGTCACCGGCGCGTCCGGCGCGCGCTGGCCCGGCTTCGGCCCCGGCCGCAGCAGGTGCGTCAGGTTCGCGAGGCCCGACAGGTGATCCGCGTTCAGGAGGCTGCCGGGATAGGCGACGCCCATCTGCTGCATGTCGTCCGTCCCCTGCAGCAGGGAGCCCAGGTTCGGCAGCGCCTTCGCGGCCAGCCCCAGCACCGTGTCGGTGACGGGGCCGCGATAGACGGTCCACCGGAATCCGCGCACCTGCTGGGCGCTCAGCCGGGCGTGCTCGCCGCCGCGCTCGCCGTCGTAGGAGTCGAGGATGGCGGGCGCCGCCTCGCCCCGCAGGGTCATGGCCAGCCGCCACGCGATCTCGACCGCGTCGTGGAGGCCGGCATTCATCCCCTGGCCGCCGATCGGCAGGGACAGGTGCCCGGCATCGCCCGCCAGGAACACGCGGCCCCGCGCGTAGCCGGGGGAGACCCCGTAGGCGAAGCGGCTGTGGGTGAGCCATTGCGGGTCGCTCAGGGTGAGGGTCTCGTCGCCGGTGACCTCCCGGGCGAGGGCCTGGATCTCCGCGAGCGTCGGGTCGCGGTCCGGCACGCCGGCGTCGTCGGCCAGGAAGAACAGCCGGTGGTAGCCGCCCCAGACCGGCATGATGCCGGCGAAGCCGCGCGGGTAGTAGAAGAACCAGAGCTGGTCCGGCTCGGACCCGCGGCGCCAGGACAGCCGGGCGTCGACCTGCCGGTTCATGCAGCCCGCGAGCCGCTCGGGCTCGAAATCCAGGCCGAGCCGGGCGCGGACCGTGCTCCGGGCCCCGTCGGCGGCCACGCAGTAGCGGGCGCGCAGCCGCGTCTCCGGCCCGTCCGCGCCCCGCCGGAGGGTCACGGTGACGCCCGCCGCGTCCTGGTCGATGCCGGTCACCGTGCAGCCCCGGTCCAGCCGGCCGCCGCGGGCCTCGAACGCGTCGGTCAGGGTCCGCTCGATCACGTCCTGCCCGCTGTAGAGGACGTCGGGATAGGGGCTGGCGACGTCGGCGATGGGGATCGGCGTCGTCGGCGCGCCGTCGACGAAGAAGTTGATGGTGCGGACCGCGTAGGCATTCTCCGCCAGGGCGTCGCGCAGGCCGATGCCGGCGAGCAGCTCCTGCGGGCGGGCCCAGAGATTGTTGGCCCGCGAGTACGCCTTGACCTCCGCGCGCTGCTCCAGGATCAGGCACGACACGCCGTGATGGCGCAGGGCGCAGCCCGCGGTCAGGCCGACGGGGCCCGCGCCGACGACGATCACGTCGGCGTCGTAGCCCGGGGCGGCGTGGGCGTCGGTCATCGGTCGGTCTCCTGTCGGCTTTCCTGTCGGGTCTCGTGCGGGGTCTCGTGCGGGGTCTCGTGCGGGGTCTCCTGCCGGGCCTCCGCGGCGATGGACGCGATGGCGGCGTGGGAGGCGCCGATCCGCCGCTGCAGGCCCTGCAGCAGCGCGGCGGCGGCCTCGACGGCCTCGGGCGCGAGGCCCTCGGTGAGCCCGTCCGACCAGAGGGCGTTGCGCGCCATCGCCTGCCGATAGGCCTCCGCGCCCCGCGGGGTCATGGCCACGAGGGGCGCGCGGCGGTGGTGGGGGTTGGGCGCGAGCCGGATCAGCCCGTCGGCCCGCATCTCGCCGACGAGGCGCTGCACCGACTGGCGGGCGAGGCCCATGTTGCGGGCGATGTGGGCGACGGGCAGCGGCGCCGGCGCGAGGGCGATGGCCCCCAGCACCTGCCAGCGGGCGCTGGTGAGCCCAAGATCCTGCACCAGCGTGTCGCCGGCCGCGAGCAGGTCGCCGTTGAGGCGGAACACCGCGACCACGAGGTCCGACAGGGCGTGCCGGGTCCGGTCGCGGTCGCGGGCTGTCCGAGGCGGGTCGGGCTCCATGGACGCGTCCTTGTGGCAGGATATTGTCAGAATGACAGTATGCTGTCATCGCGCGGACAACGGCGCCGGCGCCGGACGGTTCCACGCCGGCGGCGGGCCGGATCCGGATGTCGGATACGGGCGACGGGGACGGGTGCCCGCCGGGCCCTAAGCCACCGCCGCGAGATCCCCGAACAGCGACAGCACGACCGGGCGCCGGTCGAGGTTGTAGATCGCCGCCTCCCGGGCGGCGTGGCCGAACCGGTCGGCGACCTCCACCAGGGCCGCGAGGCGGGCGGGGGGCTCGTCCCGGCGCCGGTCGATCTCGGCCGAGACGAAGCGCAGCACCGCGTCCTGGGCGGCCTCGAACCGCGCCTCGGCGTCGCGGCCCGCCAGGGTCTCGGCGAGCTTGAGCACCCGGCCCCAGTCGGGCGTGCGCGCCCGCGCCAGCAGGGTCTCGATCTCGGCCACGAGGCCGGCGGTGACCGGATCGAGCATCGCGAGCGCGCGGGCGACCGAGCCCTCGCACTGGGCCAGTGCCCGGGCCAGGGCGGTCTCGTCGGGCTGCGCGAAGGGCTCGGGCAGGCCGCGCACCACCCGGGCGACGTCCTCGGCCGGGAGGGGGCGCAGCATCAGCGCCCGGCAGCGGGAGCGGATGGTCGGCAGCAGCCGGCCGGGCTGGTGGGACAGGATCAGGAACAGCGCGCGGGGCGGCGGCTCCTCCAGCACCTTCAGCAGCGCGTTGGCGGCGTTGGCGTTCAGGTCCTCGGCGCTGTCGAGGATGCAGACGCGCCAGCCCGAATCCGCGGCCGTCGAGGCGAACAGGTCGAGGGCGCGGCGCACGGCGTCGACCGAGATCTTGGTCGGCAGCGTCTTGGCGCCGGCGCTCCGGTGGCGGCGCAGGACCACGAGGTTCGGGTGCGACAGGCCCGCCACCTTGCCGAGGACGGCGTCGCCCGCCGGCACGGCGAGGCCCGCCGGGCCCCCGCCCCCCGGGTAGGCGAGCAGGCGCCGGGCGACCCGGTAGGCCAGGGTCGCCTTGCCGATGCCGGGGGCGCCGCCGATCAGCCACGCGTGGTGCAGGCGCCCCGCCGCGATGGCGGCCGCGAAGGCGTCGGCCGCGGCCGCGTGGCCGACGAGCCCGAGGGTCTCGCGCGGGCGCGGGATCCCGGCGAGGTCCCCGGGCTCGACGTCGTCGGCGGCGCGGTCGGTGGGCTTCACGGGGCGGGTCTCACGGGGCGGGTCTCACGGGGCGGGCTTCACGGGCGGGCTTCATGGAGTGGGTCTCACGGCGCGGGCCGGCGGGCTCCGATCTGGGCGGCGCGCCCGCGCGACTGCTTACACGGCCGCCGGCCAGGATGGGACCGGTCGGGCCGGGACCGGCCACGCCCGTACGGCCGCTCACGCGGCGTCGCCGCTCCGGCCCGCCCCCGCCGGCCGGTCGGGCAGGAGCGCCGGCAGCCGGGACGCGACGGCGGCGCGGATCGCCGCCTCGACCGTGTCGGGATCGCGGGACGCGTCGATCACCGCGCAGCGCCCCGGTTCCGCCCGGGCGATCGCCAGGAAGGCCTCCCGCAGCCGGACGTGGAAGTCGAGGGCCTCGGCCTCGAACCGGTCGGCCCCCTGCCCCGTCCGGGCGCCGCGCCCGGCCGCGCGGGCGAGGCCGGACTCGGGGGCGAGGTCGAGGATCAGGGTGAGATCGGGCCGGGTCGGGCCGACGACGACCCGCTCCAGGGCGTCCACGAGCCCGGGATCGAGCCCCCCGGCGGCGCCCTGGTAGGCCCGGGTCGAGTCGATGAACCGGTCGCACAGCACGGTCTCGCCCCGGCGGAGCGCCGGGCGGATCAGCCGGTCGAGATGGTCGATCCGGGCGGCGCTGAACAGCAGGGCCTCCGCGAAGGGGCCGTAGGGCTTGGCGACGCCGTCGAGCAGCGCCGTGCGGATCTCCTCCGCCCGCGGCGAGCCGCCGGGCTCGCGCGTCACGCAGACGGGCCGCCCCGAGCGCGCGCGCAGGGTCGCGGCGAGGCGGGCGATCTGGGTCGACTTGCCGGCCCCCTCCCCGCCCTCGACGGTGATGAAGGTGCCGCCCGCCCCGGCGGGATCCCCGGACAGCGGCCCGGTCACGCGCGCGCCGTCACGACGGGTTGGCCGCCCCGGCAGCACCCTTGTCCCCGCCCTTGTCGGTTCCCTTGTCGGTTCCCTTGCCGGCCCGGTCGAAGGCCTTGCGGACGAGGCCGGTGCCGAATTCCAGCGCCGCGTCCATCGCCCGCTGCGACAGGGTGCCGGGCTCCACCGCGGCGCCGGCGAAGAGCGGCTGGTCGAGGGCGACGGTGTCGCCGCGCTGGACGCGCAGGATCCCGACCCGCTGGCCCTCCTCCACCGGGGCGATGAGCGGCCCGGTATAGATCGCCCTGGCGCTGACCCGGTCGCTGGAGCCCCGCGGCAGCAGCACCCGCACGGGCTTCTTCGCCACCAGCGGCACCGAGCCCGACTGGCCGCCGAACACCGAGGCCTCGGCCACGGTCTCGCCCGGCGCGAAGACCTGCCGGGGCTCGAAGGCGCGGAACCCCCACTCCATCAGCTTGCGCGACTCGGAGGCGCGGTCCCGGGCAGTCTTGAGCCCCGAGACCACCAGCACGAGCCGCTGGCCGTTCTGCACCGCCGAGCCGGTGAGCGCGTAGCCGGATTCCTCCAGGTAGCCGGTCTTGAGCCCGTCCGCGCCGATGTCGAGGGCGAGCAGCGGGTTGCGGTTCTGCTGGCGGATCTTGTTCCAGGTGAACTCCTTCTCGGCGAAGATCTTGTAGTAGTCCGGGTAGGTGTCGATGATGTGCAGCGCGAGCTTCGCCATGTCCCGGGCCGTGACCTTCTGGTCGGGCGCCGAGTAGCCGGTGGCGTTGCGGAAGGTCGAGTTCGTCAGCCCGATCTCCTTGGCGCGCTGGTTCATCAGCCCGGCGAAGGCCTCCTCGGAGCCGGCCATGTTCTCCGCGATGGTGATGGCCGCGTCGTTGCCCGACTGCACGATCAGGCCGCGCAGCAGGTCCGACATCTTGATGCGGCTGTTCACCTGCGCGAACATCGACGAGCCGCCGCCCCCGGCCCCGCCGCGCTTCCACGCGTCCTCGGTGACGGTGAACTCCGTGTCCATCGACAGGCGGCCGGATTTCAGCGCCTCGAACACGATGTCGGTGGTCATGAGCTTGGCCATGCTGGCCGGCGAGAACCGCTCGTCGGCGGCCTTCTCGAACAGGACCGAGCCGGAATCGGCGTCGATCAGGATCGCGTGCGGGGCCGCGGTCTGGAAAGTCTGCGCGGCGGCGGCGGCGAGGCCGGCGCCCAGCGCGCAGGCGGCCGCGAGAAGGGTGAGAAGGGGTCTGCGCATCACCGTTCCGTCCCGCGCCTGCCGTCGGGCCGGAAGCGTCCCGCCCGTATCCCAATAACAAGCGTGACCATATTACGGTTTCGGCGCCGGATCGAATGCGAAATGCCGCATCGGCCGCCACATCGACCGCCACATGGGCCGCCGGACCCGTCGGGCGGCCGCGGGTCGGCCCAGGCGCCGCCGTCAGTAGATCCCGGCGAGGCGGGCGTGTCCCGCCTTGCCGGCGGTCTTGGTGGCCGGCCCCTTGGCGGCGGGGGCCTTGGGGGCGGTCTTGGCAGAGGTGGTCGCGGAGCCGTTCGCGGCCGGCGCACTGGCCTTCGTGGCCGACGCCCTGGCCGGCACCGCGGCGAGGCGCGCCATGGCGAGCTTGGCCGAGGCCGGCATCGCGGCGGGCATCGCGGCCGGGGACGCGCCGTGCGGCGCGGAGGACGGGCCCGACGACGCCTTGGCGAGCTTCACGGTCCCGGGCGCCGGGATCGCCCGGCGATGGACCTCGGCGAGGGCCGGGCCGGCCTTCGGGCCGGCCTTCCCACCGGCATGACCGTGCGCCGGCGGCGCGGCCGGGGCGAGGCCGGGGGTGTGGGCCGGGTTGAGGCCCGCGACCTTCAGGGTCCCGGCCCCGAGGCCGCCCCTGGCGGCGACGGCCGGCACCGGGGCGGGCCGGAACTCGCGCACCCGCGACGCGGTGGGCTGCACGGCCGCCGGGACCGTCACGGCGGCCGAGGCCAGCACGATCGGCGCGCGCACCGGCGCCGCCCGCTCGGGCCGGGCGGCCGGGGCCTCGGCGGGCGCCTTCCCGGCCGCCGTCCCGGCCTCCGTCCCGCTCTCCTCCGCCTCCTGGGCGGGCCTGAAGGCCAGAGCCGGGGCTGAGCGCGTGTAGCGCTCGGTGTCCTCCGTCGGGCCGAGATCGGCCATCATCACGGTCGAGCGGCCGGCCGGCCGCCCGTCGGTGCGCAGGCTCGCGAGGAGCTTGCGGTCGTCGCTGCCGGCCACCGAGGCCTTGCCGACATACTCGACGCGCACCCGCGCGGTGCCCCTGCGGTGGAAGCCCAGCGCTTCGGCCGCATCCTCCGACACGTCCATGACCCGGCCGGCATGGTAGGGGCCGCGGTCGTTGACGCGCACCAGCATCGAGTAGCCGTTCTCGAGGTTCGTCACCCGGGCGTAGCTCGGCAGCGGCAGGGTCGGGTGGGCGGCGGCGATCGAGTGGCGGTCGAAGACCTCGCCGTTGGCGGTCATGCGGCCGTGGAAGGCCGAGCCGTACCAGGAGGCGAGCCCCTCGCGCACGTAGCCGCTCGGATTCTCCTTCGGCACGTAGGTCTGCCCGGCCACCACGTAGGGCTTGCCGGTGTAGCGGCGCCCGCCGCCCTTCGGGATCACGTCGCCCTCGTTGTAGAGGCGCGGGCTCGCCTTGACCCCGTATTTCGGGTCGATCCCGTTCCCGGCGGCGAGCTTCTGCTGGGGCGAGGTCGCGCAGTTGGCCGTGGCCAGGGCCACGCCCGAGACGGCGATGAGCCGCAGGGCGAGGCGCGCCGGCCGGGGAAGCGTCGTGCGCACCATCGTGGGGTTCACCAAACTCTACGCGTGAGCGGGGCCCGACCGGACCGGAGCCGGCCGCGTGCACGGGGCCGCGATCGGTCCACCCAGATTTGTAGCGGTCGCGTAAAGGAAGCCTGAACGATGGGCTGCGGCCGGGTTCAGGAAGCGGGCCGCGCGGCCGGTCGGTTCTCGAGCATTGCGCGCGGATCGACGGGCAACATCTTGTTCGGGAACGGATTTTTCAAATTCTTACTGGCGCGCCCGTCCGACCGCCCCCGGGCGCGGCGCTCCACTTTTCCGTGTGGGAGCGGGGCCAGGATCGCGATGGCTCGGGACCGAGCCGGTGCGGAGGCCGCGGCCGCTTGATCCGCGCCGGCCCTCCGCGGCGCCGCGGTCCCGGAGGGCCGGAAGGCGCCGCGCGCAGCAGCGGCACGCTCCGGAGCGGCCGCGCCGCCCCGGGTGTAATAGCCCGAAGGCCGAGTTCGCCCTCAGCGGGACTGCGTGTCGGTGAGCTGCCCGATCGACTGGGCGCCCCGCTGCTTGAACAGCAGGTCGAGGCCTTCCAGCATCAGCGCGTGCATCTTGGTCCGCTCGGCGTAGGCGAGGTCGCGCAGCTGGTCGTAGACCGGCGGCTCCAGGTAGACCGACATCTGGCGGGCGCGCTGCTTGAGCGTGGCCGCCTGCTTCGGCGCCGGGGGCGCGAGGGTGAGCGACACGATCTCGGCGCCCTGCGGCCGGGCCGCCTGGGGCCGGGCCGGCGGGCTCGCCGAGGCCACGATCGCCGCGAGGCTGAGCTTAGGCGGCTTGGACATGCTGGCCCGTCCTCAGGGACTGCGTGCGGCGCTCGATCCACGACCAGAGGCGGCGGACCTCGCCGGCGGCCTGGCCCTTGGGGTTGAACTCGGTGACGCCCTGGCCGAGGCCGATCGCGTCCTGGTGGTCGGTGCGGGCGACGATGTTCACGTCGGGCAGGATGCCCAGCACCGCGAGCCCGTCCGCGGCGTCGCGGACCCGGTAGGAGCGCGGCGGGGTCTGGTTCAGCACGAAGGCGAACTTCTTCTCCAGCCGGTAGACGGCGGCCAGGGTCGGCTTGAACGCCCGCAGGTCCGCGGGGGTCGGCCGGCACGGGATGATGCACAGATCCGCGGCGCGGATCGCCGAGAGGGTGCCGGTGGAATCGACGCCGGGCGTGTCGATGAACACGTAGTCGTAGGCGGAGTCGCGCAGGCGCTCCATCACGGCGTCGATCTGGGTGGCGTCGATCTGCGCCACCTCGGGACCGTCGGCCGTGCGGTGGTCCAGCCAGTCGGAGATCGTGGCCTGCCGGTCCATCTCCAGGATGCAGACCGTGTGGCCCGCCTCCCGGGCGGCCACCGCCAGTGAGATGCACAGCGTGCTCTTGCCGCTGCCGCCCTTCTGCGTGACGAAGGTGATCGCTTTCATCCCGGGCGTCCTCCAGAAGGCCCCATGCATCCGTCCGGGCGCCCGCAACTGCCGGTCGCCGCGCCGTCTGTGCCAACCTCAGGTATGGGATTCGCGGCGTGCCGCGATCCTGTGACCCAAGGATGTCGGGGCACAGGTTGGGGCCGACATGGTTAACGAGCCGTTAAGACAACGGTCCCTCCCGGATATCCCCGCCCAGTGCGGCAGCAGGACAGCGGTCTAAACTTCAAGTTAAGATTCTTGGCATATAGAGGGTTAACAGCCTTTCCAGCGACGCCCGGATACCGTAGCGTGAGCGCGGGTGAGACGAGGAGCTTGGTGGGGGTGAAAACCTCAAGTTTAAAGACAAGGATCGCCCCATCGAGGAATGGCATGTCCGAAGCCCCGATCCCGCAATCCATTCTGGAGGCCTCCGGCGTCGTGGGCACCTGGGCCCACGATTACTGGGCGGGGCAGCTGGCGCTCTCGGCCCCGCTCGCGGATCTGCTCGGCCTGGACCCCGAGGCGGCCGCCGCCGGCGTGTCTCTTGAGGCCTTCCTCGACCGCACCCATCCCGAGGACCGCGTCCGGATCGAGAGCTATCTCCACGCGGTGGCCGAGACCGGCGGTCCCGTCGAGGCGGAGTTCCGCACGAAGGACACCCGCACCGGGATCCGCACGCTGCTGATGCGCGGCCGGATCGAGCGCGACCCCGCCGGCGGGGCGACCCGCGGGCGCGGCATCGCCATCGACCGCACCGAGGAGCAGGCCGCCAACCTCGTGCAGAGCGAGCGGGTGGTGAACCGGATGGCCGAGCACGTCATAGCCCTGCGCGACCTCGCCCGCGCCCTGCACCGGCCGTCGCTCACCGACCGGATCGAGCACCTGATGATCGAGATCGGCTTCGAGCTCGCTCGCTTCCTGCCCGAGCCCGAGGACGAGCCGCGCCACTGAGCGCGCCACTGAGCGCGCGACGGGGCGCGGAAGCCCCGCCGGGCCGATTGATCGCGCCCGTTCCGGCAAGCTACTGTCCCGGCAACACTTTGCCGGGAGGACGGGGATGGCCCGCGACACGATCTACGACCGCGACCTCGACCGCGTCCCGGCCAACCACCAGCCGCTGACGCCCCTGCTCTACCTGGACCGGGCCGCGCGGGTGTTTCCCGACCACGTCGCGGTGGTCCACGGCCCCCTGCGGCGGCCCTACCGGGAGGTCTACGCCCGGGCCCGCCGCCTCGCCTCGGCGCTGGCGGCGCGCGGGATCGGCCGCGGCGACACCGTGGCGGCGCTGCTCGCCAACACCCCCGAGATGATCGAGTGCCACTACGGCGTGCCGATGACCGGGGCGGTGCTCAACACCCTCAACACCCGCCTCGACGCCGACGCGATCCGCTTCTGCCTGCAGCACGGCGAGGCCAAGGTGCTGATCACCGACCGCGAGTTTTCCCGGACGGCCGCCGGGGCCCTGGAGGGGCTGGAGCCCAAGCCCTTCGTGATCGACGTCGACGATCCCGAGTACGACGGCCCGGGCGCCCGCCTGGGCGCGACCGACTACGAGGCCTTCCTGGCCGGCGGCGACCCGGAGCACGACTGGCGGCTGCCGGACGACGAGTGGGACGCGATCACCCTGAACTACACGTCGGGCACCACCGGCGACCCGAAGGGCGTGGTCTACCACCATCGCGGGGCGGCGCTGCTGGCCCTCGGCAACGTCATCACGGGCGGGCTCGGCCAGCACCCGGTCTATCTCTGGACCCTGCCGATGTTCCACTGCAACGGCTGGTGCTTCCCCTGGACCCTGTCGATCGTGGCCGGGACCCATGTCTGCCTGCGGCAGGTGCGGGCCGAGACGATGTACCGGCTGATGGCCGAGCACGGGGTCACGCATCTCTGCGGCGCGCCGATCGTCATGCAGATGCTGATCAACGCCCCCGATGCCGAGCGCCGCGACCTGCCCCGGCGCGTCGCCTTCTTCACCGCCGCGGCCCCGCCGCCGGAGGCGGTGCTGGCCGGCATGTCGGAGGCCGGGTTCGACGTGACCCACCTGTACGGCCTGACCGAGAGCTACGGCCCGGCGGTGGTCAACGCCTGGCACGCCGACTGGGACGCGTTGGCGGCCGACCAGCGGGCAGCCCGGAAGGCCCGCCAGGGCGTGCGCTACCCGGTGCTCGAGGCCCTGGACGTGCGCGACCCGGAGACGCTGGAGCCGGTGCCCGCCGACGGGGCGACGATCGGCGAGGTGATGATGCGCGGCAACGTGGTGATGCGCGGCTACCTCAAGAACCCGGCGGCCACGCAGGCCGCCTTCAAGGGCGGCTGGTTCCGCACCGGCGACCTCGGGGTGAAGCACCCGGACGGCTACGTGCAGCTCAAGGACCGCTCGAAGGACATCATCATCTCGGGCGGCGAGAACATCTCGTCGATCGAGGTCGAGGACGCCCTGTTCAAGCACCCGGCAGTGGCCGCGGCCGCGGTGGTGGCCAAGCCCGACGCGAAGTGGGGCGAGACGCCCTGCGCCTTCGTCGAGCTCAAAGCCGGCGCGACCCCCACGGCCGACGAGCTGATCCAGTGGTGCCGGGGGCGGCTGGCCTCCTACAAGCTCCCCCGCCACGTGGTCTTCGGCGAGCTGCCGAAGACCTCCACCGGCAAGGTGCAGAAGTTCATCCTGCGCGAGCGGGCCCGGCAGGACGGGGCCTGATCCGCGCCCGGCCCGGCACCCGTCGATCGGAGCGGCGGGCCGGTCAGGCCTGCGGCGGATCCCGGCGGTCGGCGCGCACCGGCACCGGCACGGGCTTCGGGGCGGACCCGGCGTCGCGGAGGTCGGCCAGGATCTGGGCGACGAACGCCTGGAGCGACACGAGGCTGAACAGGGTGATCGACGCGACCAGGGCGGCGGAGACCAGGGTCTTGGCGGTTTCGGGATCCACGGCGGGAGTCCTTGGCTTCGCCCCGCCGCGGGCGATCCGGGCGGGGGGCGCCGCTGTGGCGCCGGTGCCTCCCCAAAGTGGGCGCGTCGCCCGCGCCGCGCCAGCGCCGCCGCGGTCGCGCCTGGCATGCGCGGAGGGCCGGGCTCGGCCGCGATCCCGGTCGCCGCGACGCTTCGTCCGGCCGGGGATGATCGCGCGGGACCGTGCAGCTTTCCTGGCTGGTGGAACGTTGCGTTTCCCGCAATAAGCGCCGGCGCGGAGCGGCGCGCATCGGGAGAGACGGCATGGCCGGCAGCGGCATCGCGGGCGGCACCGCGAACGGCACCGCGAACGGCACCCGCGCGGCGCTGCGCGCCGCTCAGGGGCTGATCCTGGCCGCCGGACTGGGAACTGTGCTGGGAGCCGGGCCTGTCGCGGGCCCCGCCCGGGCGCAGGGGCCGGTCCCGGCCCAGCCCGCGCCCCTGCCCACGACGCCTCCGAACGCCCCCGCCGCGCCGGGAGCGCCGGCGGCGGAGCCGGGCCCGGCCGAGCCGGTGACCCGCGCCGGCTACTTCTACATCGGCGGCCGCTACCAGAAGCTCGGCGACAAGACCGTGATGGTCGGCCAGATGTTCGTGCAGTCGCGCACCCCGGCCCGGGTCACGCAGCCCTACCCGGTGGTGATGGTCCACGGCCTCGCCCAGACCGGCGTGAACTACCTCGCCACCGCGGACGGCCGCCCGGGCTGGGTGCAGCGCTTCGTCGAGAAGGGCTACCAGGTCTACGTGGTCGATCAGGTCGGGCGCGGGCGCTCGGGCACCAACCCGGAGGTCTACGGCCCCTACGACCGGCTCGGCACCCGCAGCCTGGAGCGCACCCACACGGCGCCCGAGGTCTACGACCTCTACCCGCAGGCCAAGCTCCACACCCGCTGGCCGGGCGGGGCCGGCGTGCAGGGCAACGCTGCCTTCGACCAATTCTTCGCCAGCCAGGTCCCGTTCCTCGCCAACAGCCAGCAGACCGAGGAATGGGTCGACCCGGCCCTGGTGGCGCTGCTGGACAGGATCGGGCCGGCGATCCTGCTCACCCACGGTCAGGCGGCCCTGTTCGGCTGGGCGGCCTCGGACGCGCGGCCGGACCTCGTGAAGGCCCATGTTGCCGTCGAGCCCAATGGCCCGCCCTTCTTCGACGTGCAGTTCCGCGGCGGCAAGGAGTTCTGGGAGAAGACCGGCGACGGGCGCGCCCGCGCCTACGGGCTGACCCGCATGCCGCTGACCTTCGACCCGCCGGTCCGGGCGCCCGAGGACCTGACGGTGGCGCAGGCGGCCAAGGGGTCCGATTCCAAGTCCGACAGGGCGGCGGACGGGCGGATCCGCTGCTGGCTGCAGGGCGAGCCCGTCCGGTCCCTGCCGAACCTCGCCAAGGTGCCGGCCGTGGTGGTGACCGCGGAGGCCTCCTTCCACGCGACCTACGACGACTGCACCGTCGCGTTCCTGACCCAGGCCGGCGCCAGGCCGGACGTGGTCCGGCTGGCCGACCGCGGCCTCCACGGCAACGGCCACATGATGATGCTGGAGACGAACAGCGACGCCGTCGCGGACGTCCTGGCCGGCTGGCTCGCGGACCGGGTGAAGTAGCCCCGCGGGACCGCCCCCCGCCGCACCACCGATACGTGTCGCTACGGCAACAGGCGTCGCCTTCCGCGTGAAGGCCGCTTGCGGCCGCGTCCGGCTGCCCGTAGTCCGGATGGAGAAAGATCAAGTTTTACAGTACTTTATCACAATTCTAAACAGCGCGGCCGAGACGCCGGGGTGGCCCCCGGCGCGCGCGGTCGGCTGCCCGCAGCGTCGCATCCGGCAAGAGACCATGAGAGCCGTCCCCCCCCTCCCCGGCGTCACCCTGCGCGCCCTGCTCGCCGGGGCCTCGCTCGCCGTGCTGGCGCAGGCCGCGCCGAGCCTCGCCCAGGACGCGTCGCGCCGCGGCGGCGCCGGCCCGACCGCCGGCGGCAGCGTGCAGCTCGAGGAGCTGAGCGTCACCGGCCAGGGCGGCGGCCCGGCCTCCGGGGCCCCGGCCGGCGCACCCGTGCGCGGCGCGGAGAGCCCGACCGGCCCGATCGACGGCTACGTGGCCCGGCGCTCGGCGACCGCGACCAAGACCAACACCCCGCTGATCGAGACGCCGCAATCGATCAGCGTCGTGGGCCGCAAGCAGCTCGACACCCAGAACGCCCAGACCCTCACCCAGGCGACCCAGTACGTCGCCGGCACCTACGCGGGCACCTTCGGCGCCGACACGCGCCTCGACTTCTTCCAGCTCCGCGGCTTCGTGGTCAGCGATTACGGCCTCTACCTCAACGGCCTGCAGCTCCTGAACTACGGCTTCGCCTACAGCCGCGTGAACACGTTCGGGCTGGAGCGCATCGAGGTGCTGCGCGGCCCCTCCGCGGTGCTGTTCGGCGCCGGCAATCCCGGCGGCCTGATCAACCAGATCAGCAAGCGCCCGACCGAGACCCCGTTCGGGCTCGTCGAGGTCGGCGGCGGCTCCTTCGACCAGCGCTACGCCGCCTTCGACGTCGGCGGCCCGGCCGACGCCGAGGGCCACTGGTTCGGCCGCCTGACCGGCTACGCCCGCAACGGCGGCACGCAGGTCCAGGGCGCGCCGGACGACAGCTACTACATCGCCCCGGCCTTCACCTATAAGCCGGACGGGTCGACCAAGTTCACGGTCCTGTCAAGCTTCCAGCACGACAACACGGCCGTGACGGCGAACTTCCTGCCCTATTACGGCACGGCCCGGCCGACCGTGCTCGGCCTGCGCATCCCGCGCTCGCTCAACGTGGGCGATGCCGGCTTCAACACCTTCCGGCGCGACCAGGCCTTCATCGGCTACGAGTTCGAGCACGTCTTCGACGACACCTGGGCGGTGCGCCAGAACGCCCGCTACGGCTACACGCAGAGCTTCCAGAACTCCTATATCGGCCAGCTCGGCTACACCGACCCGCTCCAGACCCAGCTCGGCCGCTACCTGTTCCGGGATTCCGCCAAGATCGCGCAGCTCGACGTCGACACGCAGGCCGAGGCCAAGTTCTTCGACGGCTTCTTCCGCCACGACTTCCTGATGGGCGTGGAGTACCGGAACTTCCAGATCCACGACAACCAGGCCTCGGGCTTCCCCGGCCCCGACCTCAACATCCTCGCGCCCTCTTACGGCCCGCAGGCGGTCTCGGCCTCGCCCTACCTGATCAACGCCAACTCGTTCCAGCAGGTCGGCCTCTACTTCCAGGACCAGATCAAGCTCACGCCGGAGCTGACCCTGATCCTCGGCGGCCGCCAGGACTTCGTCCAGAACACCGTCTACGACCGCCTGACGCCCGCCAACACCAACGGCCGCAACGACAGCGCCTTCACCTACCGGGCGGCGGCGATCTACAACTTCGACTTCGGCCTCGCGCCCTACATCATGTACGCGACCTCGTTCCAGCCCCAGATCGGCGTGGACATCAACAACCGCACCTTCAGGCCCGATACCGGCGACCAGGTCGAGGGCGGCGTCAAGTTCGAGCCGCCCGGCCAGGGCTACTTCCTGACGCTGGCGGGCTTCGACATCCACCGCAACAACGTGCTCACCCCCAACCCGGTGAACACGATCTTCCAGACGCAGGTCGGCGCGGTGCGCTCCACCGGCTTCGAGGCGCAGCTCGTCGCCAACGTCGCCGACGGCCTCAACCTCGTGGCGTCCTTCACCAAGTTCGACTTCACCACCGAGCGGGATGCCGATCCGGTGCGGGTCGGCAAGACGCCGGTCAACATCCCCCAGACCCTGGCCTCGCTGTTCGCCGACTACACCATCCCGCTCGGGCCGTGGCGCGGCTTCGGCTTCGGCGGCGGCGTGCGCTACGTCGGCAGCTCCTTCGCGGATGTCGGCAACACCCTGCGGGTGCCCGACTACGTGCTGTTCGACGCGCAGGTGCACTACGATTACGAGAACTGGCGCTTCCAGGTGAACGCCTCGAACCTCGCCGACCGACGCTACGTCGCCTCCTGCCAGTCGAACGTGTCGTGCTTCTACGGCGACGCCCGGCGGGTGCTGGCGAAGGTCAGCTACAAGTGGTGAGGTGGCCCGGGCGGTTCTTGTTTGCGGCCGCCCGCAGCATGGTGACCAGCCCCGTCATCGCGAGCGCAGCGAGGCGATCCAGGGCAGCGCGACATCGGCGGGTGTGGCGCTGCTGGATTGCTTCGCTCCGCTCGCAGCGACGGCGGCGCTCCGATCAGCCGTCCGCAGCCTCCGCCCCGGTGATCGGCTGCGGCCCGGAGAGCCGGGTCGGCAGGGTGTCGATCCGCAGGGACCGGCGGAGCGCCCGCGAGAACGCGTCGACCGCCATCGTCACCAGCGCGGTGGCGGCGATCAGCACCAGGGCCACGTCGAGGCGCAATTCCGAGATCGCGGCGTCGACATAGAAGCCCAAGGTCGTGACCCCCAGGATGCCGAAGATCGCGCTCTCCCGCAGGATCAGCTCCCAGCGGTAAAGCAGGTAGGCCAGGAACTGCCCGTAGAGCCGCGGCACGGTCTCGTAGGCGTAGAGGTCGAGGCCCCGGGGGGCGTCCGCCCGGTAGGGGATCGCGTCGGCGTGCCGGCCCATCAGGTAGGCGACGATGCCGGCATTGTGCAGGGCCAGCGCCAGGATCGCCGGCAGCATCGAGGGGCCGAGCAGCTGCAGGGCGACGTAGGCCAGCATGTATTCCGGCGTGGAGCGCACCACCACGAGGAGCGCCCGCCCCAGCGGCCGCCCGATCGGCCCGGCGAAGCGCCGCGCGGTCAGCGGGAACAGGACGAGGGCCCCGAGGGCGGTGGCGGCCAGGGCGATCTGCGCCAGGATCAGGGTCTGGGCGGTCCCGGGCAGGACCTGCTCGGTCAGGATCGGGCGCAGCCACGACCAGAGCCGCGCCCAGGTCTCGGGCTCGGCGAGCGGCGCGCCCCGGAGCGGGGCCGGCACGACGTCGTGGCCGAGGAAGCGGGCGAGGCTCGGGCCGATCGCCGCGCTGCCGACGGTCGGCGGCAGCGCCAGCACGGCGCCGACGAGGAGGAACGGCAGGGTCCGGGCGCGCACCCAGAGCCGGCGCGTGCCGATCAGCGCGTAGAAGATCAGGAGCAGCGCCCCGGCCTCGGCGTAGCGGCCCTGGCGGAAGGCGGATTCGAAGGCGAAGCCCATGGTCGGCAGGCCGATGAAGCCCAGCACGAGGCTGGAGCGCAGGCCGCATTCGAGGCGATAGAGGGTGTAGTCGCGCATCCGTCCGGCCACTTCGGGCAGGCGCGCGTACAGGAAGGCCGAAACCGCGCCGGTGCCCGCGGGCAGGACGCGGAGCGCCGCGAGGTCGGCCTCCTCGATCAACTCGGCGTAGACCTTGGCGCAGATGCCCGCGTAGGGCAGCGCGATGGCGAGGGCGCCGGTGGTCGCCGACAGGCCGAAGACCTGCATCAGCAGCAGCGCCCAGAACAGCTCGTGGACGGCGCGCAGGCCCGCGCAGGCGAGCCGGACGGCGCGCGAGCGGGCGAAGGGGACGGCGAGCAGCAGCCCCGTCCCGGCCCCGAGCCCGACGCCGAGCATCGCGAAGGCCACGGTGTAGAGGACGCTCCAGCCCTCGACCGCGAGAAAATCGGGCCGGATCAGGCCGCCCAGCAGCCGGGCGAGGTCGGCGAAGGGGTGGAGGGTCGTGACCTGCAGGTCGGCGACCAGCAGGCCGGCGAGCGCCGCCGCCAGGAACCAGCGGCTCACCGCCGCGTAGCCCGGCCGCGGCAGGAACGCGGCCTTGCCGGCGAGAGCGCCCATCAGGCGGCCTCGTAGAACGGGCTGAGCCGCGCCGGGTCGAGGCCGGCCGAGGGCGCGTCGAGGACGATCCGGCCGGCCTCCAGCACCACGACCCGGTCGGTGTGGGCGAGGGCCAGGGCCACATCGTGGAGCGCCAGGATCAGGGTCTCGTGCCCGCGGGCCAGCTCGGTGAGGATCCGGCCGCCCTGCTGGCGGTCCAGCGCCGAGACCGGCTCGTCCGCCACCAGGATCGGCCGTCCGTTGTAGAGGGCGCGGGCCACCGAGACGCGCTGCTGCTGGCCGCCGGAGAGCTCCCCGGCCCGGTCCCAGAGCCGGTCCGCGAGCCCGACCCGGTCGAGGACCGCCGCCACGGCGGCAACGTCGGCCCGCGCCGGCCGGACCAGGGTCCGCAGGTTGTGCAGGGTCGAGCGCCGGTCGAGGCGGCCCATGTAGACGTTGTGGAACACCGAGAGCGGCCGCACCAGGGCGGCCGCCTGAGGCACCAGGGCCACCCGCCCGGGGGCCTGCCCGTGGATCAGGCCGATCAGGGTCGACTTGCCGGCCCCCGAGCGCCCCATGAGCGCGACCCGCTCGCCCGCCCGCACGGTCAGGTCGAGGCCCGACAGAACCGGGCGCCCGTCATAGGCTGCGGAGGCGTTCGCCAGGACGATGGCCGCGCCGGACGCCGTGTCGGACCCTGCGCCCGCCTCCGCGCCCGACACCGTGCCGGCTGCCGCGCCGCGCGACACGCGCGTCAGTCCAGGAGGCCGGTCGAGCGTCCGACCTCGACGAGGGGCTCGTAGGCCGCGTTGGTCACGGGGATGAACTTCGAGCGCCCGAACGGCTCCAGGATCGCCGGGTCGGCGATGCCGGTCAGCGCGGCCCGCAGCCTGTCGGTGAAGCCGGCGCCGTAGGTCTGCTCCACGTCGCCCCGCACGGTCCACTGGTAATCGGGGAAGGTCGGGCTCTCCCAGATCACCGAGACGGCCTTCGGGTCGACCTTGCCGGCCTTCGAGTCGAGGTCCCAGACCGAGTAGTCGACGGCGCCGACCGCGAAGGCGCCGGACTGGACCAGCTGGATCGTCCGGGTGTGGTCGCCCGAGAAGCCGACCCGGGCGAAGACCTGCTCCGGGGTCTTCCCCGGGAAGGCCTGCCGGACGAAGTACTCGGGCATCAGCCGCCCGGAGGTCGAGGCGCGGGCGCCGAACGTGAAGGTCCTGCCCGCGACGGCCTTCGGGAAATCCTTCTCCGGCTTCAGCCCGGTGGCGGCGTTGGCGATGACGTAGGTCTTGAACGCCGCGTCCTCGGCGCCCTGCGCGATCGCCTGGGAGCCCGGCACGGCCTTGCGCGCCTGGACGCCGGTGAAGCCGCCGAACCACGCGAGCTGCACCTGCCCGTTGGTGAAGGCGGTGACCGCCGCCGGGTAGCTCTTCACCGGGATGTAGCGCACCGGCACGCCGAGCTCGGCCTCCAGATAGGCGGCGACCTTGCCGAAGCGCTCGACCAGCCGGCTCTCGTCCTGGTCGGGGATGCCGGTGAAGACGAGGGGCGGGAGCGCCTTCGCAGCCGGCTTCTCCTGCGCCCGCGCCGGCCCGGCGGCGGCCAGGGCCGCCAGGACGCCCAGGGCGAGCCGCCCCAGCCAGCCCGGTCCCGGCTTCGATCCCGACCTCGATCCCGGCTTGGAGCCCGGCTTCGATCCCAGCGTCGATCCCTGCATCGCGTCCTCGTGGCACCACGCCCACGCACGGTGGGCCCGCAAGACGGCGGGCGTAGCAGAAGACGCCGCGCGCGCCAGCCTCGATCCTCGCGATCCCGGCGCCCTGCGGCGCCGGGAGACCGCCGAGACGCCGCCGGGATCCACCCGGAAATCCGTCTCAGGCGCCGGGCGCCACCGCGATCGCCGACAGGGTGAGGTGCTCCGGCAGGGCGGCGTCCGGCACCGGCACGGCCCGGATCCCGGCCGGGAGCACGCCGCCGAGCAGGTCCAGGAAGTCTCCCGACGCGGCGATCTCGATCTCGGCCGCCTTGGCCTGGGTCTCGATCCGCGCCAGGGCGTTCATCGCCGGGCCCAGCACCGTGTACTCGGCCCGCACGCCGTCGTCGAAGACCCCGACCAGCAGGTCGCCCGCGTGCAGGGCGACCACGACCCGCAGGGGGAACAGATTCTCCCGGGCGCGGGCCGCGTTGAGCGCGGCGATCCGGTCGCGGATCGACAGGGCGCAGGCGAGCGCCGCGCGCGCCTGGACGTCGGGATGGCCGACGACGAACTGCACCAGCACCGCGTCGCCGATATACTTGTCGACGAGGCCGCCCTGCTCCGCCACCGCCGCCTGGGCCGCCGCCCGGACCCCCAGCAGGGCCGTCACCATGGCCTCGGGCGGGTGCTCGCGGGAGAGCCGCGAGAAGCCGCGGATGTCGAGGATCATCAGGCAGGCGTGGCGCCGGTGGATGCCGAGGCCGGAATCGCCGTCGTCGGCGGCGAGGTCGAGGGCGACCGTGTCGGGCACGAAGCGGGCGAGCTGAGTCCGCTCGTGCTCCATGCGCAGGGCCCGCACCACCGCGGCGCGCAGGCGGACCATGCCGTCGACCACCAGGAGGCCCGCCGCCATGAAGGTGGCGAGCCCGGTGAGCTGCGCGGTCGGGAAGGTGTCGGCGTTCGGGAACAGGTCCGGATGGATCAGGCCGACCAGGAAGGCCGCGCTCCAGCAGACGGTGACGAGCCCGCAGAACAGCAGGGTCTGCGCCACCCGCATGCTCAGGCCGGTCTGGAGCAGGAGCAGGAAGGCGGGCAGGCGGCTCACCGCGTCGGCGCCGAGCCCCGCCCCGCCCCCGGCCAGCATGTGCTCGATGATCACGTAGACGGCGAGCCCGGCATTGAGGCCGGTGCCGGCCCAGCTGTAGACGGTGGCCGCGGGGCCGCCGCCGCGCTCCCGCAGCCCGAACCAGATCGTGCCGAGGCCGTACAGGCCGAGGATGAACCAGTGGCTCAGGGCGTGCAGAGAGCCGTCATAGGCCTGGGCCGCCATCAGCAGCACCAGCACGATCACCACCCGGAGGCCGAGCAGGCGCAGGCCGCCGCCGGCCTGCATGGTCCGCAGCACCGCCTCGTCGTCCGATCCGGGATCCGCCCGGCCCTCGGCAGGAGCCCGCGCGGGCCGCAGCGCGGAGAGCGTCGGGTTGCCGGCGCTGCCCGAGGCCATCAACCGCCCCGGCCGAGGCGCCGGGCCGCCGCGAAGCGGTTGAGGAAGCGCGGCTCCTTCTCGGGGGCGATCCGGATCGCGAGGTGAAGGGTGCCGTCGGCCTCCGACCGGCGGTCGAGGATCTCGGCGTTCTCGTAGAGCCAGTTCAGCGCCGCCCCGTCCTCCGGCGGCAGCGCCACCGCGAAGCTCGCGCGGTTGCGCCCGATCCGCGCCTCGATCCGGGCCGACAGCGCGGCGAGCCCCTCCCCGGTCACCGCCGAGACCAGGACCGGCGCGGCGCTGTCGCGGTCGTTGCGGGCCCTGGCCTGGCCGCTGAGGTTCAGGAGCCGCGCGCGCTCGTCGTCGTCGAGCAGGTCGGCCTTGTTCCAGACCTCGATGATCCGGTCGGTGCTGGTCTCGATGCCGAGCTCGCGCAGGACCTCGCCGACATCCTCGGCCTGGGCCTCGGAATCGACGTGGGCGACGTCCCGCACGTGGAGCAGCACGTCGGCCTCGATGGCGTCCTCGAGCGTCGCCCGGAAGGCCGCGATCAGGGGCGTCGGCAGGTCGGAGATGAAGCCCACCGTGTCCGACAGGATCACGGTCTCGCCGTGGGGCAGCTTGGTCGCCCGCGCGGTGGGGTCGAGGGTCGCGAACAGCATGTCCTTGGCGGTGACCTCGGCCCGGGTCAGGGCGTTGAACAGGCTCGACTTCCCGGCGTTCGTGTAGCCGACGAGCGCGACGATCGGGTACGGCACCCGAGCCCGGCTCTGCCGGTGCAGGCCGCGGGTGCGCACCACCGCGTCGAGGTCGCGCTCGATCCGGGTCATGCGCTCCTGGATCATGCGCCGGTCGGCCTCGATCTGGGTCTCGCCGGGGCCGCCCAGGAAGCCGAAGCCGCCGCGCTGGCGCTCCAAGTGGGTCCAGGAGCGGACGAGGCGGGACTTCTGGTAGGCGAGGTGGGCGTGCTCGACCTGCAGCGTGCCCTCGCGCGTGGAGGCGCGGCGCCCGAAGATCTCCAGGATCAGGCCGGTGCGGTCGATGACCTTGGCGCCCCAGGCCTTCTCGAGGTTGCGCTGCTGCACCGGCGACAGGGCGCAGTCCATCACGACGAGGCCGATCTCGCGGGCGCGGATCAGGCCGGCGATCTCCTCGACCCGGCCCTTGCCGAGATAGGTGGAGGGCCGGATCCGCGGCAGGCTGACGGCGAGGCTCTCGACCACGTCGAGCTCGATCGCGGCGGCGAGCCCGGTCGCCTCGTCGAGGCGGGCCTCCACGGAGCGCGACGGCGCGGCCGGTCCGGGGCCGGCCCCCGCCGCGCCGCGGGCGAGGTAGGGGCCGATCACCAGGGTGTGGGTCGCCGCGGCGATCTCGCCCTCGGGGGCGGCCTGCGCCTGGAGGCGGGCTTCGCCGGACGTCAGCGTTTCGGTCATACGGCCTTCGGCGCCGCCGCCCCGGGCGACGGCTTCGTTGGAGAGGTCGGAGTGTCAGAATGGGGATGCGGGCGGGCCGGGCCAAGATGCCGGCCGCGAACGGGCACAGATATCCGTCGGCGGGCGGGGTCTCCGCCCTCCCCCTGCCGCGGCCGCGCCGGTCGCGCGGCGTCGCCCGCGCGGCGCATTGGGCCTCCGACCCGCCCGATCCCCGGCTTCCGGCCCGCTAGGCGCCGGGGCCGCCGGCCCTCACGCCTTCTCGGCGGTCTCGTCCGGCTCGAACAGCTGCACCGGGTGGCCCGGCATGATCGTGGAGATCGCGTGCTTGTAGACCAGCTGCGAGTGCCCGTCCCGGCGCAGCAGCACGCAGAAATTGTCGAACCACGTCACCACGCCCTGCAGCTTAACGCCGTTGACGAGGAAGATGGTCAGCGGAATCTTGTTCTTGCGGACATGGTTGAGAAAGGTGTCCTGAAGGTTCTGTGCGCGTTCGCCCGCCATCTTCTTGGCCTTCTTGTTGTCCCGGCTCGCTCGGTCCGGGAGGAGTATGCCGCGGGCCGGATCGTCCGATCATCCGGTCCAGGGCCGTGTATACCAACACCATGACGACGTGAAAGCGTGGGTGCAAGCAACCCCCGTTCCAGCCGATCCGTGACGGATTGGCCCCGCCCTCAACGCGCGCGCCGACGCCGCGGCCTCACGGGCCGATGCCGAGGGACTTCAACTTGCGGTGCAGGGCCGAGCGCTCCATGCCGATGAACTCGGCGGTGCGCGAGATGTTGCCCGAGAACCGCGCGATCTGCGCCACGAGGTACTCGCGCTCGAAGATCTCGCGGGCCTCCCGGAGCGCGAGGCTCATCAGCTTCTCGCCGCCCGCGCCGCCCGGCGTCGTCGGCACCAGGGCGCCGATCTCGGAGGGCAGCATCTCCGAGGTGACCTCCTGCTCCGGGTCGGCCTGGGTCAGGATCATCAGCCGCTCGACGTTGTTCTTGAGCTGGCGCACGTTCCCCGGCCAGTTGTGCGACTGCAGCACCGCCATGGCGTCCTCGGCGATCCGGCGCTTGGGCAGGCCGGTCTGGGACGAGATGTTGTCCATGAAGAACTGGATCAGCTCGGGCACGTCCTCCCGGCGCTCCGACAGGGCCGGGACCCGGATCGGCACCACCGACAGGCGGTGGAACAGGTCCTCGCGGAAGCGGCCGGCGGCGATCTCCTCCTGAAGGTCCCGGGAGGACGAGGAGATGATGCGGACATCGACGTGGACCCGCGTCGTGCCGCCGACCCGCTGGAAGTTCTGGTCGACGAGGACGCGCAGGATCCGGTTCTGGGTCTCCCGCGGCATGTCGGCGACCTCGTCGAGGTAGAGGGTGCCGCCGTGGGCCTCCTCCAGGGCGCCGACCCGCCGGCCGCTCTCGCCCTCGACCCCGAACAGCTCGGCTTCCATGGTCTCGGGCAGGATCGCCGCCGCGTTGAGGAGCACGAACGGGCCGTTCGAGCGGGCCGAGGCCTTGTGCAGGCTGCGCGCCGCGAGCTCCTTGCCGGCGCCCAGCGCCCCGGTGATCATCACCCGGGCGTTCGTCGGCGCCACCCGGTCGAGGGTCTGGCGCAGCTGGTTGATGGCGAGCGACGTGCCGACGATGCGGTTGGTGGCGCCGGAGCGCGCCGTCAGGTCGCGGACCTCGCGCCGGAGCCGGGAGGCCTCCAGCGCCCGCTCGGCCACCAGGATCAGCCGGTCGGCCTTGAACGGCTTCTCGATGAAGTCGTAGGCGCCCGCCTTGATGGCCGAGACCGCGGTCTCGATGTTGCCGTGGCCCGAGATCATCACCACCGGCAGGTCGGGATTGGCCGCCTTGATCAGGTCGAGCACCTGCAGGCCGTCGAGCCGGGAGCCCTGCAGCCAGATGTCGAGGAAGACGAGGTGCGGCCGGCGCGCCTCGATGGCGGCGAGCGCCTCGTCCGAGCCGCCGGCCGTGCGGCAGCGGTGGCCCTCGTCGTCCAGGATCCCGGCGACGAGGTCGCGGATGTCGGCCTCGTCGTCGACGATCAGGATATCGGCGCTCATGCGTGCATCTCCGCGATCCGGGGGGCCGTCGGCGCGGCGCCCTTCTCCTCTGTCGTGACGGGACTGGTCTCAGGGGCCGCCGCCGCCGGCTCGGGCCCGTGCTCGCGCGGGACCCGCATCCGGACCTGGCCGCCGCGGCCGGCGGGATTGTCGTTCAGCTCGATCCCGCCGCCGTGCTCCTCGAGCACCTTGCTGACGATAGCAAGCCCCAGCCCGGTTCCACCCTCGCGGGTGGTCATGTAGGGCTCGAGCAGGCGCTGGCGCCCCTCGGCCGGGAATCCCTTGCCGTTGTCGGTGACGGCGATCACCGCGAACCCGTCCTCGACGGCGAGGTTCAGGCTGATCTTGCCCTTGCCGAGCTCGGCCTCCGGCACCTCGGCCACCGCCTCGACGGCGTTCTTGAGGATGTTGGTGATCACCTGGCTGAGCAGCCTGATGTCGAAGGCCGCCACGATCTTCTCCGCACTGCCCGCGCCGCCCTGGGCCGAGAACGCGAAGTCGATGTCCGGGTGCGCGACCCGCATCATGAACAGGTTCTGCTTGGCGATCTCGGTGAGGTCGTTCGGCGCGATGGCGGGCTTCGGCATCCGCGCGAAGGCCGAGAACTCGTCGACCATGCGCTTGATCTCGTCCACCTGGCGCACGATCGTGGCGGTGCACTGGTCGAACACCTCCTTGTCGGCGGTGATGACCTTCCCGTACTTGCGCCGGATCCGCTCGGCGGAGAGCTGGATCGGGGTCAGCGGGTTCTTGATCTCGTGGGCGATGCGGCGCGCCACGTCGCCCCAGGCGGAGCTGCGCTGCGCCTGGACGAGGTCGGTGATGTCGTCGAGCGTCACCACCGAGCCGCGGGACGCCCCCTGCGCCTGCTCGCTCGTGACCCGCACCGTGATGGTGCGCTCGCCCCGGGACCGGGTGAGCTGGACCTGCTGCTGCTGCAGGCTGCGCGGGCGCGCCTCGCTCTCGGCCAGCACCGGCGCGAGCTCCGGCACCGCGCGGGCCAGCGGCTCGCCGACCAGGGCGTCGCTCGCGAGGTCGAGCATCCGCTCGGCGGCGGGGTTGGCGATGGTGACGAAGCCCGCCGCGTCGAGGCCGATCACCCCGGGCGAGACCCCCGACAGCACGGCCTCGGTGAAGCGGCGGCGGGTGTCGATCAGGTCGCTCGCGGCGATCAGGCCGGCGTGCTGGCGGCGCAGCTCCTGAGTCATCTTGTTGAAGCTCTCGCCCAGGTGGGCGAGGTCGCCGCTGGTCTTCTTGGTCGGCACCTGGGCGTAGAAATTGCCCGACGCCACCTGGTCGGCGGCGTTGATCAGCCGCCGGATCGGCGCCACGAACCGGTTGGCGAAGTTCATGCCGAACCAGACGGCCGAGAGCAGCGCGATCAGCGCGATCAGCAGGAACACCGACGCGAAGGTGATCTGGATCGAGCGGCGCAGCGAATCGTAGGTGAGGTACTCGGCCGCCGCCGCCCGGGACACGCCCGGGAACTCGATGGCGAGTTGGCTCACCTCCCGCTGCACCATCAGCACGGCGTCGTCGTAGGCCGGCATGCGCAGCAGCGCGGCGAAGACCCGGCCCTCGGTGGGCAGGAGGCAGATCGGATCGGCGGAGTTCGCCGCGTCCTCGAAGGCCGCCGCCGAGGGCAGGCGGTTCGTCTTCAGGACGTCGATCTTGGCCCGGGCCACCACCTCGGTGGGGCCGCGCATGATCTGCGCCACCGGCAGGCCGAGATTGGTCGCCCGGGTGGTCAGGAAGGTCTGGAACCAGTCCCGGTTCACGTCGAAGTTCGGCCGGGCCCGGGTGAGGTCGTCGGCGAGGATGCGGATCTCGCGGGCGAGGCTCTGGCACTGGTTCTCCTGGTAGGCGTCGGCCACCTCCACGGATTTCAGCACCACGTCCCGGACCCGGTCGGTGAAGCCGAGCGACAGGCCCCGGTCGATCGTCACCGAGGCGACCACGGCGAGCAGGATCGTCGGCAGGATCGCGATCAGCGAGAACAGGCCGACGATGCGGGTGTGCAGGCGCGCCACCGCGGCGTTGGCCTTGCGGGCGTGCAGGAAGACCCGCGCCTCCCAGGCGATGATGACCGCGAGGCCGAGCACCAGGGCGGCGTTGATGGCCAGCAGCGTCACGCCGTAGGCCGGCGTCGGCGTCACTCGGATCACCCCGGCCAGGATCAGGAAGGTCGCGAGCGCCGAGACCAGGGCGGTAATCACCATGGCGGCGCCGATCCAGCCGGGACCGCGCGGGCCCGGCCGCAGCGATTCCGCCAGGGGCGTGCCGGACGGCTGGGACGCCTCGGGGGCCGCGGGCGTGCCCGCGTCCCGCTGATCCGCGTCCGGCTGGACCGTGTCCTGCTGGACCGTGTCCTGCTGGACCGCGTCCTGGCCCGCCCCGTCGGCACCCCTCTCGGGGACCGACGCGGGGCCTTCCTCTGTCCGTGAGCGTCTCAGGAACGGCATGACTGGTGCAGGGCCACAACAGTGTGGCGGAATTAATACGAATCCGGGCGTCCGGGCGGCGGATCGGCGGCGCGATCCGCCGCACGCGGGCGGCCTTGACCCCGCTCCGCCCCGCCCGTACCCCCGGTCGCGGAGGCGAACGGGGTCTGGTGGCCCTCCTGGTCTTCAAAACCAGTGGTACGCCAACAGCGTACGGTGGGTTCGATTCCCATCCGCTTCCGCCACGCTTCAGACAATCGAAACCGATGAACCAGTGTTCGCCGATATTCAGGCGACACGTGCGATTAAATTCGCGATACTGCTTCATCGGAACTGTGGGGGTGCCGGCTCGTTTCCCGCGATCGATCCCGCACGGGTGCCCGCGTGAAGAACCGATCCGCCGCCACCGTCCCGTTCCCGCCGGCCGCGGCCGGCCGCGCGCGCTGAGGCCGGCCATGCTGGACAGACTCGTCACGCTCCTCCCGCCCGGCGCCCGCGAGGCGCTGCGAACCCTCGCGGCGCGCCGGCCCGTGCGACTTCCCCCGCGTCGGCCGGGCGTCGAGGCCACGATCCTGCCGGGGCTCGACGCGCGGCCCGCCCCGATGGCGCCGCTGCACCCGCCCGCCGCCATCAACGACAATCCCCTCCAGGCCCTCCACGACGCCGTCGAGCGGGACCTGCGCGCCAGCGGCCACCTGCGCTGAGCGCGGGCCGCGCGGCCGACCGTCAGCGCTTGGCCGGTGCGGGGCCTTCGGGAATCGTCCCGGGCGCGATCCAGTGGCAGGCCGTGGTGCCGCGCACGGCGGCGCAGTCGTAGCTCGCGCCGCCCAGCGTCACCTTGTCGACGATGCCGGCGAGGTCCGTGCGCGCCAGCGCCGCGCAGCCGAGATGGTCCGCCTTGGGGTCGGCCAAGTGCGCCGCGGCCGCCGCCGCACCGTCGCGCATCAGCATGCGGTAATTGGCCAGCGACGGGCAGCCGATCACCGGCGGCCCGGCCCGCCGGTCCGGGACGCTCCTGTCGGGGCGGGGCGCGCGGGGCGCCTGCTGGGCCTGGACCGGCGCCGCGCCGAGGCCGAGGGCCAGCGCGACGAGGACGGCGTCGGGGAGGAGGCGGCGTGTCATGGGCCGCTCGTAGCACGGCGCGTCCGGTGTTGCGCATCCACCGCGCCGCTACGCTCAGCCCCCCGGCCGGCCCCCTCGCCCGGCCGCCGCAGACCTGCGGCGGATTCGGGGCTCGCCTGCGGATGTTCAGGCTTGACCGCGGGCCCGCCATTTGCGAGCGCCGCGCAGGAACGGAGGACGGGCCATGACGACGGAAATCGACAGCGACCAGAGACTGCACTTGGTGTTCGGCGGTGAATTGCAGGATCTCGACGGGGTCCGGTTCCGGGACATCAAGAACCTCGACATCGTCGGCATCTTCCCGGACTACGCCACCGCCCAGGCCGCGTGGCGGGCCAAGGCCCAGGCCACCGTCGACAGCGCGCAGACGCGCTACTTCGTGGTGCACCTGCACCGGCTGCTGGAGCCGCCGGCCCCCTGAGGGGACCGGGCGCGCGGGGATCCGAACCCGGGTCCGGGGCCGGGTCCGCCGCGCGCGTCCGCGGTGAGAGCGGGGTAAGAGCGCGGTGAGGGCGCGGCCGTGAAGGCATTGTGACACTTCCGGCCCGCTGCTAAGAGCCTCGCCCGTCATCGGATCGTTCCGGCTCCTCGGGAGACCGGTCTGAACAAGAGCGGCGGGAGGTCCGGCCGCGAGCGAGCGGCCGCCCATGAAATCCTCGATCAAGATCATCGCCGGGAATGCCAGCCGGCCCCTGGCCGAGGCGATCGCGGCCTATCTCGAATTGCCGCTCGCCAAGTGCATGGTCCGGCGCTTCGCCGACATGGAGATCTTCGTCGAGCTCCAGGAGAACGTGCGCGGCGAGGACGTGTTCATCGTCCAGTCGACCTCGTTCCCGGCGAACGACCACCTGATGGAGCTGCTGATCATGATCGACGCCGCGCGCCGGTCCTCGGCCCGGCGCATCACGGCGGTGATCCCGTATTTCGGCTACGCGCGGCAGGACCGGCGCACCTCCGGCCGCACCCCGATCTCGGCCAAGCTGGTGGCGAACCTGATCACGGAGGCCGGCGCCGACCGCGTCCTGACCCTCGACCTCCACGCCGGCCAGATCCAGGGCTTCTTCGACATCCCCACCGACAACCTGTTCGCCGCCCCCGTGATGGTGCGCGACATCAAGGAGCGGCTGCCGAGCGCCGACAGGATGGTGGTCTCGCCGGACGTCGGCGGCGTGGTCCGGGCGCGCGCCATCGCCAAGCGGATCGACTGCCCGCTCGCCATCGTCGACAAGCGCCGCGAGCGCCCCGGCGAGTCCGAGGTGATGAACATCATCGGCGAGGTCGAGGGCCGCTCCTGCATCCTCGTGGACGACATCGTCGATTCGGGCGGCACCCTGGTCAACGCCGCCGAGGCCCTGCTCAACGCCGGCGCCAAGGACGTCTCGGCCTACATCACGCACGGCGTCCTGTCGGGTGGCGCGGTCTCCCGCATCGCCGCCTCGCGGATGAAGGAGCTGGTGATCACCGACTCGATCCAGCCGACCCAGGCCGTCAAGCTCGCCCGCAACATCCGGGTGGCGACGATCGCGCCGCTGCTCGGCGAGGCGATCGGCCGGACCGCGACCGAATCCAGCGTCTCCAGCCTGTTCGACTGACGGCGCCGTCCGGCCGATTCTGGCCGGTCCTGAGGCGCCCCGCCCCTACCGGCCCGGCACCCAGCCGCCCCGGTTGCCGGTCTCGGTGCCCGGCGCGGTGAGCACCAGGACCGTGCGGCCCGGCAGCGGCACGGCGGTCCCGGCCGCGATCGCCGGCGCGCCGGGGGGGCGGGCGCCCGCGGGCTCGCCCGTGTCGAAGGCCGGCGTCCACGGGCCGCCGATCACCGGGGCGAGGCGGAAGCTGACGGCCTCCCCCCCGGCATTGAACAGCATCAGCAGGCGCTCGCCCGGGTCGCCGTCGTTGCCGATCTGCATGCCGAACACCTGGAGCCCGTCGTCGGACCAGTGCCGGACCTCCATCTCGATGCCCTCGGGGGAGAGCCAGTGCACGTCGCGCAGGGGCTCGTCGGGGTCGATCAGCGCGCCCGTGAAGAAGCGCCGCCGCCGCAGGGCCGGTTGGGCCCGGCGCAGGGCCAGCAGGTTGGCCACGAAGTCCGTGAGGGCCGGATCCGGATCGACGCTCCAGTCCATCCAGCTCGTCGGGTTGTCCTGGGCGTAGGCGTTGTTGTTGCCGCCCTGGCTGCGGGAGCGCTCGTCGCCCATGAGCAGCATCGGGACGCCCTGGGCCAGCATCACCGTCGCCAGCATGTTGCGCTTCTGGCGGGCGCGCAGGGCGAGGATCGCCGCGTCGTCGGTGTCGCCCTCGACGCCGTAGTTGCGGCTGACGTTGTGGTTATGGCCGTCGCGGTTGTCCTCGCCGTTGGCCTCGTTGTGCTTCTCCTCGTACGACACCGTGTCGGCGAGCGTGTAGCCGTCGTGGCTGGCGATGAAGTTGACGCTGGCCAGCGGCGAGCGCCCGGACGGGGCGAACACCTCGCGCGAGCCGGTCAGCCCCTGCGTGACCTTGGCGAGCGTGGCGGAATCGCCCTTCCAGAAGCCCCGGGCGGCGTCGCGGAACTTGTCGTTCCACTCGCTCCAGCCGCGCGGGTAGCCGCCGAGCTGGTAGCCGCCCTCCCCGACATCCCACGGCTCGGCCACCATCTTGACCCGCGCCAGCACCGGGTCCTGCGCCACGGCCTGGAAGAACGCCGCCTGCGGGGTGAAGGCGAAGGGCGCCCGCCCGAGGCTCGAGGCGAGGTCGAAGCGGAAGCCCGCGATGCCGTAGGCGGTGACCCAGTGGCGCAGCGAATCGAGCACGAGCTGCATCACCCGCGGGTGGCTCGCGTCGAAGGTATTGCCGCAGCCGGTGCAGTCGCGGTTGCGGCGCGGGTCGGCAGGGTCGAGCTTGTAGTAGCTGGCGTTGTCGATGCCGCGGAACGACAGGGTCGGGCCGGTATGGTCGCCCTCGGCGGTGTGGTTGTAGACCACGTCGAGCCAGGTCTCGATCCCGGCGGCGTTCAGCTCCCGGATCGCCGCCTTCAGGCCGCCGAGGCCGCCCTCCCCCAGGTAGCGCGGCTCCGGGGCGAAGTAGCCCAGGGGCTGATAGCCCCAGAAATTGACGAGCCCCTTCTCCACCAGGAAGCGGTCGTCCGCGAAGGCCTGGATCGGCAGCAGCTCCAGGGCGGTGACGCCGAGCTTGACGAGGTGCTCGATGATCGCCGGGTGGGCGAGCGCCCCGTAGGTGCCGCGCTCCGCCTCGGGGATGTCGGGATGGGTGCGGGTCAGCGCCTTGACGTGCGCCTCGTACACCACCGTCTCGGCGAGCGGCCGGCGGACCGGGTTGAGGGCGAGGTCGGGCACCTCCGGCGCGGTGACCACGCAGCGCGGCATGTAGACCGCGCTGTCGCGCCGGTCGATCCGGTCCTCGCGCCCGCCGCCCCGGCGGTGGCCGTAGAGCGCGTCGTGCCAGCGGATCCGGCCGCGGATCTCCCGCGCGTAGGGGTCGAGGACGAGCTTCGAGGCGTTGAACCGGTGGCCCGCCGCCGGGTCCCAGGGGCCGTGCACTCGGTAGCCGTAGAGCTGGCCCGGCAGCACGCCGCGCAGGTAGCCGTGCCAGACGTCGTCGGTCCGGCAGGGCAGCCGCACCGTGCGGGTCTCGTGCCGCTCCCCCGGCTCGAACAGGCAGATGTCGACCGCGGTGGCGTGCTCGGAGAACAGGGCGAAGTTGACGCCGCGCCCGTCGAAATGGGCGCCGAGCGGTGCCGGCACCCCGTCGTCGACGGCGATCATGCGGGGCGTCCGGTCACACGGATGGCGGCGGGCGGGAGCAGCGGGAGGCGCCGGCTATTCGGCGGCCGCGGCGGCGGTGGGCGGCTCGCGCTCGACCGTGCGGAAGTTCTCGAGTTCCGCCAGGAAGTTGCGCGCCCACCAGTCGACGTCCTCGCGGGTCATGCGCTCGACCATCGGCTTCCAGCGCGCCAGCCGCTCGGCCTTCGGCATGTAGAGGGCCGCGCGGATCGCCTCGGCGACCTCGAACCGGTCGTAGGGGTTGATCAGCAGCGCCTCGGGCAGCTGCCGGGCGGCGCCGGCGAATTTCGACAGGACCAGCACCCCCGGATCGTCCTCGCTCTGGGCGACGACGTACTCCTTGGCGACGAGGTTCATGCCGTCGCGCATCGGCGTGACGAGCCCGACCCGGGCGGCCCGGTAGAGGCCGGCCAGCACGGGCCGCGGATAGGCCTTGGTGATGTACTGGATCGGCGTCCAGGCCGGGTCGCCGAGCGAGCCGTTGATCTCGCCGACCTTCTCGTTCACCTCGCGGGCGAGCTGCTCGTATTCCGGCACCTCGCTGCGGGATTTCGGCGTGATCTGGATGTAGGTGACGTTGCCGCGCTGGTCGGGATTCGAGGCGAAGAAGCTCTCCACCGCCTCCATCCGCTCGGGCACGCCCTTGGAATAGTCGAGCCGGTCGACGCCGATCAGCAGCTTGCGGGTGCGCAGGCCCGCGATGGTCTCGCGCACGACCTTGTTGGAATTGGCCTTCTCGGCGGCCTCCTTGAAGCCCGCGACGTCGATGCCGATCGGGAAGGCGCGGATCCGGGTCCGGCGGCCGTCGACCATCAGCGAGCCGCCGCCGAGCGGGATCGCCCGCTGGGTATCGACGAGGTTGCGCTGCAGGTTCTGGACGTCCGCCTCGGTCTGCAGGCCGATCAGGTCGTAGTCGACGATGGCGCGCAGGAGCTCGCCGCTCGCCGGCAGCGAGTTGAACACGTCGGCGGCGGGCCAGGGGATGTGGTGGAAGTAGCCGATCGGGTTGTCGAGCCCGAGTCCGCGCAGCTCGGCGGCGAGCGGCAGCAGGTGGTAATCGTGGACCCAGATGATGTCGTCGGGCTCGACCAGCTTGGCCAGCGCCCGCGCGAAGGTCCGGTTCACGCGGCTGTAGCCGGCATAGTCCGAGCGCGAGAAGGCGCCGAGCCCGAGCCGGTAATGCATGATCGGCCACAGGGCGCGATTCGCGAAGCCGGCGTAGTATTCCAGGTGATCCTGCGGCGAGAGGTCGACGACGGCGTACTGGACCCGGCCCCGGTCGATCAGCGTCGGCTCCTCGGACGGCTCGTCCGTGATGGTGCCGCTCCAGCCGAACCACAGACCTTCGTAGGCCGTGAAGGCCTCCTTGACCGCGACGGCGAGGCCGCCCGCCGCCACCGCCTTGCCGCCCTCCTCCGGGACGGCGACGCGGTTCGATACGATCACAAGGCGTGCCACGCGGGTCGGCTCCGGATCAGGGGCGCGGGTCGGGTCGAGGATCTCGCCGCGCCTGCATCGGGACGTCACTATTATGTCAGAACGCGCGGAGGCCCTGCGCGATCCTTTGTCGGTCGTCCCGCAACCCAAGCGTGAAGCCGGGCGCGGGTCAAGTCGAGGCCCTGCCGTTCCGGGACAGGGCGGCCGCTCCGTCCCGGTCGGGCGCCCCGGTCGGGCGCCCCATGCAAGCGTTGTACAAGCGTGGCGGTTCTGGCAGATCTTGCCTGAACGGCGCGTGAGCGGTGCCGCCCGTCGCGCCGGACCCCGCGCACGCATCGGAAGGGCGCACAGGGACCGGAACCCGCGACAGCCGAGTCGGTTACTCAGCCATCGCGGGGCCCGCGGTCGCCGCGAGCGGCCCCGTCCCCGCGCCGCGAGGAGTGTTTTCGAGATGGCCGGCAACGAGTTACCGCAAGGCACCCCCGCGGATCCGATCGCGGATCCGCACCGCGAGGGGCCGCACGCCGCGCCGCACGACGCGCCCCACACCGCCGCGGAGGAGCGCGCGCAGTGGCGGGCCCTCCAGGGCGACGTCGAGGGGCTCGCCGACGTGGCGGCCGAGCGCGGGCGCGGTCTGCTCGACGCGGCCCGGCTGCAGGCGCAGAGCTACGTCGAGCAGCGCAAGAGCGACGCCGCGCAGTCGGTCCACGACCTGGCGCAGACGATCCGCAATTCCGGCCGCGATCTCGGCGACAAGCCGAACGTCCGCGCCTTCTTCGACAGCGCCGCGGACGGGCTGGAGCAACTCGGCTCCTCGATCGAGCGCCGCAGCCTCGGCGAGTTCTACAGCGAGGCCGAGTCCTTCGCCCGGCGCGCGCCGGTGGCGGTCGCTGTGGGGACCTTCGTGGCCGGCCTGATCGCCGCCCGCTTCATCAAGTCGTCCAGCCTGCCGCCGGAGGCGCCGGACGGCGACGCCCGCGACAGCTTCCGGGCCTGACGCCATGACCTACGGCTCCGACCCGCGCCAGGCGGGCCCCTCCACGGGTTCCTCCACGGGCCCAGCCACGGGCCCCTCCAGCATCCAGAGCCTGATCGGCGACGCCCTGCGGGAGACCAACGAGCTCGCCCGCAAGGAGATCGCGCTGTTCCGGGCCGAGATGGCTGGCAACGTCCGCCAGCTCATCGTCGGCCTCGCCTGCATGGTCGGCTCGGCGGTGTTCGCCGTGGTCGCCCTGCTGGTCCTGATCGGCGCCTTCGTGAAGTGGCTCGCCACCATCGTAGGCTCCGAGTGGCTCTCGGCCCTGATCGTCGGCGGCGTTCTGCTGCTCCTCGCCCTCGGGATGGCCCTGTGGGCGCGCAGCGTCCTCTCCCTCTCGACCCTGGCCCCGAAGCGCACGACGCGCCAGGTCCGCCAGGATGCCCAAGCCCTCTCGGAGCGCGTGTCCGGATGAGTACGATGAACGACCTCGAGAAGGAGATCGAGGAGAGCCGCGCCCGGCTCGACGACACGATCGACCGCATCCAGGGCCGGCTCTCGGTGCCGAATCTCGTGGACGAGATGCTAGGCAATGCCCGGCGGGTGCCGGCGCTGAACACGACCTACGATTCGGCCCTGGAGGCGGTGCGCCGCAATCCCGTGCCGGTGCTGCTGATCGCGGCGGGCGTCGGCCTGCTGTTCAACCGGATGGCCCGCGACGCCCAGCGGCGCCGCACCGAGGTCTCGGCCGAGCGCGTGCCCACCCTGAACACCGGCGCGGCCCGCGGCTACGACCCCGACCGCCCGACGGTCCGCCCGGCCCGCGATCCGCTGGACACGACCGAGATCTGAGGACCGGACCCGTCCAGGTCCGGCCGGATCCGGCCGGGTCCGGGACGAGACACCGTGCCGCCCGGCCGGACGACCGGGCAGACCGGCGCCGAAGGCGGGCCGGCGAGACCGACATCTGAGGACAGCGCCATGACCGACAAGCCGGGTATCCCCTCCAGCACCCCCGAGCAGCTCGCCGCCGCGGCGGGGATGCCGCACGGCGCCGACGACAAGAGCCTGCGGCCGGATCCGGCCGGCCTCGGCGACCCGGGCGCGCCCGGCACCGCCGCGGGCGACTTCACACTCCGGCCGGATCCGCGCGGCCTGCACGACCCGCTCCGGCCCGGCGCGGCGACGGGCTCGCACGACGCCGCCCATGACACTGCCCAGGACGCCGCCCAGGACGCCGCTTCGGCCGCGAAGGACGGCATCCGGGCGGCGGGCGACCGGGCCACCGAGTTCGCCGGGCAGGCGCGCCGCACCGTCTCGGGCCTCGCCGACGACATCAACGACCGCCTCGGCGGGGCGGCCGATCAGGCGCGCGACCGCGCCACCGCGGCCTACGACGAGGCCCGGGAGCGGGCCGGCGCCCTCCATCGCCGCAACATGCGGGCGCTGGACGACCTGACCAACCAGGGGATCGAGGGGATCAACCGCGGGCGCACCGCCGTCGAGCGCTTCGTGGACGACAACCCGCTCCTCGTCGGCGTCGTCGGCGTGGCCGCGGGCCTGCTCCTCGGTGCGCTGCTGCCGCGCACCCGCCAGGAGGACCGGAGCATCGGTCCCTGGGCTGACGAGGTCCGCGACCAGGGCCTGCGCTACGCCCGCGAGGTGACCAATATCGGCCGCGAGTTCGTCCAGACCGCCCTCGACCCGGACAACCTCAACGCCGCCGCCCGCAAGGTGGTCGAACCGGAGAGCCACACGCCGCCCGCTGGCGAGCGCACGCAGCACAATCTCTGATTCGGTGGCCGGGGCCCCTCCGTGGGGGCCTCGGCGCCGTCATCCCGGGCGAGGCGACGTGCCCCGGAGTTGCGCGACGTCGAGCAGCGTGGCGCCGCCTGGATTGCTCCGCTCGCAGCGACGCGGTGGCCGGATCCTCGCTCCGTCGACCCTTCTGACAGGACGGCGCGTCAGTCCCGGTACAGCCCCGCATGCGCCTCGCGGAGCAGATTCTTCTGGACCTTGCCCATCGTGTTGCGCGGCAGCTCGTCCACGAACAGGACGCGCTTGGGGCACTTGAACCGGGCGAGGCGCCCCTCCAGGGCGGCCTGCACGCCGGCCTCGTCCGGGCAGCCGACGCCGCCCACCACCACGGCGGTGACGGCCTCGCCGAAATCCGGGTGCGCCAGGCCGATCACGGCGGATTCGACCACGCCCGGCAGGGCGTCGATCTCGGTCTCGACCTCCTTCGGGTAGACGTTGAAGCCCCCCGAGATGATCAGGTCCTTGCCGCGCCCGACGATGTGGACGTAGCCCCGGCCGTCGACCTTGCCGAGGTCGCCGGTGATGAAGAACCCGTCGGCCCGGAACTCGGCCGCGGTCTTCTCGGGCATGCGCCAGTAGCCCTGGAACACGTTCGGGCCCTTCACCTCGATCATGCCGACCGCGTCGGGCCCGAGGGCCGCGCCGGTCTCGGGATCGACCACCCGCAGGGACACGCCCGGCAGGGGGAAGCCCACCGTGCCGGCGACCCGGTCCCCCGCGTAGGGGTTCGAGGTGCTCATGTTGGTCTCGGTCATGCCGTAGCGCTCGAGGATGGCGTGGCCGGTGCGGGCCTGCCATTCCCGGTGCGTCTCGGCGAGCAGCGGCGCCGAGCCCGACACGAACAGGCGCATGCCCCGGGCCGCCTCCGGCGTCAGGCCCGGCTCCTTGAGGAGCCGGGTGTAGAAGGTCGGGACGCCCATCAGGGCGGTCGCCCGCGGCATCAGGCTCAGGATCAGCTTCGGGTCGAGCCGGGGCAGGAACAGCATGGAGCCGCCGCTCGCCAGCACCGTGTTGGTCGCCACGAACAGGCCGTGGGTGTGGAACACCGGCAGGGCGTGGATCAGCACGTCGTCGGCGGTGAAGCGCCAGTACGCGACCAGCGTCCGGGCATTCGACGCGAGGTTGTCGTGGGTCAGCATGGCGCCCTTGGAGCGCCCGGTCGTGCCCGAGGTGTAGAGGATCGCCGCGAGATCCTCCGGACCCCGGGGCACGTCCGCGAAGGCGGCGCCCGCATCGGCGGCCCGGTCAGCGGCCTCCGCGGCGCTGCCGCCCCCTGCGGCGTCGAGGGTCCAGACCTGCCGGACGCCGGCGGCGGCCTCGGCGAGCGCGTCGCGCCGGCCCGGGTCGCAGACGAACACGGTCGGCTCGGCGTCGCCCAGGAAGTAGCCGATCTCCGCCGGGGTGTAGGCGGTGTTGAGCGGCAGGAACACGGCGCCGGCCCGGACCGCGCCGAGATACAGGAAGATCACCTCGGGGCTCTTCTCGACCTGCACGGCCACCCGGTCGCCGGGCGCGACGCCCGCCGCCTGCAGGGCCGCCGCGTAGGCGCCGGAGCGGGCGATCAGGTCCGCGTACGCGTAGCGGCGCCCGTCCGGCGTCTCGATCACGGTCTTGGCGGGATCGGCGGCGCCGTCCCGCACCAGGGAGAAGAGGTAGTTCGTCATCGTGAGGCTGGGCTATCACGGGCTATGGGTCGCGCGCACCCATAGCCGCCCGGAGGCCCCCTCGGCGAGCCCTTTCCGGCGGCGCGTCGTCCGCGCGGTCCGGTGAGTCGCGACGCCTACGCCTCGGCGAGCACGACGGCCCGGGGCGGCGGCAGCTTGGCGCGCAGCTCCCGAGTCACCGCCGGGGCCGCCACCACGGTGCCGAGATTGGCGTAGGTCTCGTGGTTCCGCTCGATGGCCGCGAGGTCGTAGAGGTAGTTGACCATCAGCCCGTGGGACTGCGCCAGCCCCTTCTTGGAGGTGTCGCCCAGGAAGTTGATCCGGTCGAGGCGCGCGCCGTTGCCGAGATGGAACCGCGCGACCGGGTCGAGGGGGCGCCCGCGCTCGTTCTTGGCGCGCAGGAAATAGGCGGCTGCGGCCGGGATCAGCGCCCGGCGCACCGTCTCGGCCCGGGCCTTGTCGGCCGGCCAGGCCGGGTCGTCCAGCGCCCGCAGGGTCTCGACATCCTCGGGCAGCAGGCCCTGTGGGCTGTCGGCCCGGCGCTCCCGCGCCAGCCACGCGGCGAAGCCCGGCACCGGCGAGAGCGTCACGAAGGTCTTGAGCGTGGGGACCTCGCGGGTCAGGTCCTCGACCACCTGCTTGATCAGGAAGTTGCCGAAGGTGACGCCGGCGAGGCCCTTCTGGCAGTTCGAGATCGAGTAGAATACCGCCGTGGTGGCCGCCTGCGGCTGCAGCGGCTTGCGCTCCTGCGACAGGATCGGGGCGATCGCCGGGGCGATCTGGTCGGTGAGCGCCACCTCGACGAAGATCAGCGGCTCGTCGGCGAGCGCCGGGTGGAAGAACGCGAAGCAGCGCCGGTCCGGCGGCTCGATGCGGGCGCGCAGGTCGTCCCAGCCGGAGATGGCGTGGACCGCCTCGTAGCGGATGATCTTCTCCAAGATGTGCGCCGGCGTCGTCCAGTCGATGTGGCGCAGCACGAGGAAGCCGCGGTTGAACCACGACGCGAACAGGTGCTCGAAGTCGCAGTCGAGGCTGTCGACGGCGTCCATCAGGGCGGGGTCGGCCTCGTCGCCGGCGCGCAGGGCCCGGCGCAGGTCGAACAGGTCCTCGCGCATCCGTACGAGGCTCAGCGTGCCGCCGCGGGCGAGGTTGAGGCGGCGAATCAGCTCCTGGCTGCGCGGCTCGGCGGCCTCGTGCAGGCTGCCCAGGCGGGCGCGGGAGGGGGCGGCGCGGTAGGCGGCGATGGCCTCGTCGACGGCGGCGTGGTCCGCGTCGAAGTCGAGGGCGATGGCCCGCAGGAAGGCGTGGCGCTCCGCCTGGCCGAAGCTCGCGTAGCGGTCGAGGATCAGGCGGGCCAGCGCCACCCCGGAGGCCTCGCCGCGCCGGGAGATCAGGTCCTCGCAGAGCTTGACGAGGTCGCCGGCGCTCGCCCGGGGCCCGATGTCGCCGCGCCCGATCCCGATCAGGTCGCGGCCGCGCTCGCTGATGGTCTGAAGCAGGTCGCCGAAGAAGGAGATCGCCGCCATGACCTTCGCACTGACCCCCGATGACCCGGATTCGAGACGTGTCCGGTCCCGCGACGCCGGCTCGTCGGTCGGGCGCGGACGGAACGGGATCCGGACGCCGGCGGGCATCCCGATCCGCCCGCCATTCTACGGCGCCGCGGCCGCCGCGACCAGAGCTTGACCGGTCGCCGACGCGGGGCTCCCCACGGGGCTCCCCGTGTGCGGGCGCGGCACGACCATCGTGTGACGGGGGTGGTGGGACGGATCCGGACGGTCGTCAGAGCCGCTCGGCCACGGTGGCGAGGTCCGCCCGCTCGCGCCAGTCGCCGACGCCGTGCTGGCGGGCGAAGCGCAGCTCCGCGGCACGGCGGGCGCGCTCGGGATCGCGGGCCCGCGCGATCGCGACCGAGCCGATCGTGAACGGCACCCCGAGGATCTCCTTGGCGAAGTCGACGCGGTAGTTCGGCATCCCGTACTCCCTGCTGCGGCGGCCCCGGCGCCGTTCGCACGGAACGAAACCGCCCTCTCGTTCGTAGTCCGGTCCGTAAACCTCGCGAGGCCCGGCGCCCGGCGCATCGGTCGCGGCGCCCGCTGGCATGGGGGCGGCGCCGGCTGCGTCTGTTGCATATGGTGCGCCGCCGGCTCCGGTGAAGGGGCGCGGGGCGTCCCGGCAGGGATGCATCGCCGCAGCTTGCCCGGCGGCGCGCTCCGCCCGTATCGCTCGCCGCTCCGATCGCCCTCCCGACACGGACCCGACCATGGCTCTCCCGCGGCGGCCCACCCGCCTGCCCCCGACCCGGCCGTGACCGCACCCCTCGACGCGAAGGCCCGGCTCGGCCTGACGCTGATCGCCGGCGGGGCCGTGGCCAACATCTACTACAACCAGCCGCTGCTCGGCCTGATCGTGGCCGAGTTCGGCGACCGCGCCGCCCTGTGGGTGCCGACCACGGCCCTGGTCGGCTACGGGCTCGGCATCGTCGGGCTCGTGCCGCTCGGCGACGCCCTGCCGCGCCGCGCCCTGATCGTGGGGCAGTGCCTCGGCCTCGCCCTGGCCCTGCTCGCCGTGGGCCTCGCGCCGAACCTCGCCTGCCTCGCGCTCGCCCATCTGGTGGTCGGCGTGCTGTCCTGCGCGGCCCAGCAGGCGGTCCCGTTCGCGGCCGAGCTCGCCCCGGACGCGAGCCGCGGGCGGATCGTTGGCCAGGTCATGACCGGGCTCCTCACCGGCATCCTGCTCGCCCGCACGGCGAGCGGCTTCCTGGGGGCGCATCTCGGCTGGCGGCCCGTCTTCCTCGTCGCGTCCGTGCTGGCGCTCGCCATGGCGGGCATCGCGCGGGCTACCCTCCCCCACACGGTGCAGACGCACCCGCTGCGCTACCGCGCCCTGATGCTGTCGATCCTGCACCTCGCCCGCACGCAGCCGGTGCTGCGCACGGCGAGCCTGTCGCAGGCGCTGCTGTTCGCGGGCTTCAACGCCTTCTGGGCGACCCTGGCCCTGCTGGTCGAGGCGCCGCCCTTCGGCCTCACCGCGGCCGGGGCCGGGCTGTTCGGGGTGATCGGCGTCTGCGGCGCCTTCGTGGCGCCGATCTCGGGCCGCTTCACCGACCGGCGCGGGGCGAAGCCCGTCGTCCTCGGCGGCAGCCTGCTGGTCGCCCTGTCCTTCGTCGTGCTCTGGGCGGGGGGCACGTGGTCGCTCGCCGCGGTGGCGCTCGGCGTGCTGCTCATCGACATCGGCATGAACGGCGCGCTCATCGCCAACCAGACCCGGGCCTACGCGCTGGTCCCGGGCGCACGGGGCCGCATCAACACCGTGCTGTTCACGACCCTGTTCGTGTTCGGTGCGGTCGGCGCCTATGCCGGCTCGCAGGCCTTCCTGCTCGTCGGCTGGCCGGGCGTCTGCGCGGTCGGCCTCGCCTTCTCGGCGCTGGCCGTGCTCGTGGCGGCCCGCGACCCGCACCCGCCGGGGGCTCGGCCTACTTGAGCACCCGCGACAGCCGGCACCAGCCCGCCCTGTCGGGCGGAAGCCCGAAGCGCAGGCGCTCCGGGCGCCCGGCGAAGCGCCGCACCGCGATGCCGGCCGCCGCCAGCCGCCGGTAGAGGTCCGGCCCGTCGGGGAAATCGGCGGTCCGGAACAGGCAGGTGCCGCCGACGACCCGGCCGCCGGCTCGGGCGATCATCCGGTCGAGGCGGCCCGCATCCGCGGCCCGGGCCCGGGCGGCCTCGACGCGCCAGCCCGCGTCCGACAGGGCCGCGCGCCCGATCGCCAGGGCCGGGCCCGACACCGCCCAGGGTCCGAGCGCCGCGGCGATCCGGGCCGCCGTGCCGGGCTCGGCGACCGCGAAGCCGAGGCGCAGGCCGGCGAGCCCGTAGGTCTTGCCGAAGGAGCGCAGCACCACGGTGCCGGGCCCCGAGTCCGGTGCGGAGACGTGCGGGCACAGGCTCTCCACCGGCTCGAGGTCGGCGAAGGCCTCGTCGGCGACGAGCAGGCCGCCGCGCCGGCCGAGCGCCGCGGCGAGGGCCCGGCGCTCGGCCAGGGGATGAGTCCGCCCGTCCGGGTTGTTGGGATCGACGATCACCGCCACCCGGGCCGCGCCGAGGGCGTCGACGCTCGAGACCTCCGCCACCGCGTGCCCGGCCCGCGCCCAGGCGGCGGCGTGCTCGGCGTAGGTCGGCCCGAGAACCGCGACCCGGGTCGGGGCCAGGAGCCGGGGCAGGGTCTCGATCAGGACCTGCGTGCCGGGCGCGGGCACGACGTGGTCGGCGTCCGGCGCGCCGTAGGCCGCGGCGGCGGCCTCCCGGAGCGCGCGGACCTCGGCGGCCTCGGGCAGGCGCGCCCAGGCGCTGGCCTCCAGCGCGGGCACGGGATAGGGGACCGGGTTGATCCCCGTCGAGAGGTCGAGCCAGGGCTCCGGCGCGTCGGGAAAGGCTTGTCGGAGCCCGCCGAGATCGCCGCCATGCGCGATCGGGGCGGCCTCACGCGCGGGAACGCTCCACACCGAATGGTCCATCTGCCCGGTACGTTCGCCGACACGCTCGCCGTCCTCGCCGTCGCCCTCGGGATCGAGGCGGCGGCCGGCTATCCCGACGCGCTCTACAGGGCGGCCGGTCACCCTGTCACCTGGATCGGCCGGCTGATCACCGCCCTGGAGCGCGGCCTCAACCGCGGCTCGGCGCGCCGGCGGCGGGTCGCCGGCTGCGCCGCGCTGGCGCTGCTCCTCGCCGCGGTCGGCTCGGCCGCCCTCGCCGTCACGGCGCTGGCGGGGCTCGCCGGCCCCCTCCCCGCTCTGCTCCTCCTCGGCCTGCTCGGCGCGAGCCTGCCGGCGCAGCGCAGCCTGCACCAGCACGTCGCCGCCGTGGAGACGGCCCTGCGCGCGGGCGGCCTGGAGGCCGGGCGCCGGGCCGTGGCGATGATCGTGGGGCGCGACCCCGACCGCCTCGACGAGGCGGCTGTCTGCCGGGCCGCGATCGAGAGCCTAGCGGAGAACTTCTCCGACGGGATCGTGGCGCCGGCCTTCTGGATCGGCTGCCTCGGCCTGCCGGGGGGCGCCGTCTACAAGGCGGTCAACACCGCCGACAGCATGATCGGCCACCGCAGCCCGCGCTACGAGGCCTTCGGCTGGGCGGCGGCCCGGCTCGACGACGGCGTGAACCTGCCGGCCTCCCGGCTCGCGGGCCTGCTGATCGCCGGGGCGGCGGCCCTGCGCGGCGCCGACGCGCGCGGGGCGCTCCGGGCCATGGCCCGGGACGCGCGCCGGCACCGCTCGCCCAATGCCGGCTGGCCCGAATCCGCCATGGCGGGGGCGCTCGGCCTGCGGCTCGCGGGGCCGCGGGTCTACGACGGCGCCCTCGTCCCGGACGCCCATATGGGCGACGGCCGGGACGCCGCCACGGCCGACGACATCGCCCGGGCGCTGGCCCTCTACCGCACCGCCTGCTGGCTGCAGGGCGGGCTCGTGCTGGCGCTCCTCGCGCTCTGCCTGTCGCTCACCGGCTGAGCCGTCCTCGCGAGCGGAGCGAAGCGCGCCAGGGCCGCGCGACCTCTGAGATCGTGGCGCCGACGGGATCGCTTCGCTCCGCTCGCAGAGACGGCGGCAATTCCCGATCGGGCCTTGGCACGGCCCGCGCACACGACGCATCGTGGCCGGACGGGGCAGGATGAGGGAGACGCCGATGCGTGCCGTGTTCGTGGATGCCAGCGAGACCCTGGCGGCGGTGGCCCGGCGGCTGCTGCGGCCGGACGATCCGCCCTTCGCGATCCACGCGGATCCCGGAATCGCGCCGCAGGACCTGCCCGCGATCCTCGACGGCGCCGAGACCGCGGTGATCGACCACACCGCCCTCCCCCTCGACGTGGCCCGGGCCTGCGCGGGCCTGAAGCACGTCGTGTTCCTCGGCACCGGCGCCCGCAGCTACATGGACCCGGAGGCGCTCCGGGACGCCCTCGGCGTCACCGTCCACACCATCAAGGGCTACGGCGACACGGCGGTCGCCGAGTGCGCCTTCGCGCTGATGTGGGCCGCCGCCCGCGGCCTGCCCGAGATGGACCGGGCGATGCGCGCCGGATCCTGGCTGCGCACCGAGGGGATCCAACTCACCAGCAAGACCGTCGGCCTCGTCGGGTTCGGCGGGATCGCGGCCGAGATGGCGCGCCTCTGCCGGGGCGTGGGAATGCGGGTGCTCGCCTGGAACCGGACCCCGAAGACCCATCCCGGCGTCGACTTCGTCCCGCTCGACCGCCTGCTCGCCGAGAGCGACGTGGTCTCGCTCCACCTGCTCCTGACCGACGCGACGCGCGGCTTCCTGTCGGCCGCGCGGATCGCCGCGATGAAGCCCGGCGCGATGCTGATCAACACCGCCCGCGGGGCGGTGCTCGACGAGGACGCCCTGGTCGCGGCCCTGCGCACCGGCCACGTGGCGCGGGCCGGGCTCGACGTGTTCACCGTCGAGCCCCTGCCGGCGGATCACCCGCTGGCGCACCTGCCCAGCGTCACCCTGTCGGCGCACTCGGCGTTCCGCACGCCCGAGGCGAGCGACAACCTGATCGGCGCCGCCCTCGGCCATTGCCGGCGGATCGCCGCCGGCTGACAGCTGCGCCGCGGGAGCGGCCGCCCCGGTGCCCGGCTCTCCTAGTGCTCGGTGCCCTGCATGTTCGGGCGCGGCTCGCCGCCGTGGTGGTGGATCACGCTGGAGCGCTCCGGGCTCCCCTTCGCGTCGGCGACCTGCTTCCGGGCCGCGGCGGCCAGGAACCAGATGCCGCCGAGCGTCCCGAAGGCGAGGATCATGAGCGGAAATCCCTGACTCATCGCGGTGCCCTCCTCGACGATGGCCCGCGGGCTTGCGGGTCTGCATCATCCTGCCGGTCGTGCCGGCCTGAGGAAGGATAACGCACGAATCCGGACCGTGTTCAGGCCGGTCTCGTGGCCGTCGGCACCGCCCGCCGCGCCGCGTCGCGGCGCAGGGCGGAGAGCACCACGAACATGAGGCCGGCCCCCACGGCGAGGCAGGCGGCCAGGAACAGCATCGGCACGAGGTCGCTCTGGGTCTGGTCGCGGATGAACGGCACGGCGTTCTGGGCGACGAAGCCGCCGAGATTGCCGACCGAATTGATCGCCGCGATCCCGGCGGCCGCCGAGGCACCGCGCAGGAACGTCCCGGGCATCGACCAGAAGACCGGCTGAGCCGCGAAGGTCCCGGCCGCGGCCACGCACAGGCAGGCGAACTTCACGGCGTTGCCCGGCAGGACGACGGAGAGCGCGAGGCCCGCCGCCCCGACCAGCGCCGGCCCGACCACGTGCCAGGTCAGGGCGTTGCCCTGCGCCCCCGTGCGGGCGGCGTGGCGCGGCACCCACCACAGGGCGAAGGCCGTGGCGAGCCACGGGATGATGTTGAGGAAGCCGTTGGTGAGGTTCGAGACGCCGAAGCCCTTGACCACGGTGGGGAGCCAGTAGCCCAGGCCGTAGGCGGCGAGCGGCAGGGAGACGTAGACCCCGGCGAGCATCAGCACCCGCCGGTCGAGGAGCGCCGCGAACGGGTTGCCGTGGTCGACGTGGCCGCCGTCCTCGCGCTCGGCCCGGAGCGTGCGGGCGAGCCAGTCGCGCTGGGCCTGCGACAGCCAGGTTGCGGTCTCGGGGCCGTCCGGCAGGACGAACAGCACCACCGCGGCCATGAGGATCGCCGGCGCGCCGGTGGCCAGGAACACCCACTGCCAGCCCTGGAGGCCGAGGAGCCCGTCGAGGCCCAGCAGCGCGCCGCCGATCGCCGCACCGACCGCGTTGGCGATGGCGCTGGCGATCATGAACCAGCCGATCATCCGCGCCCGGTGCGCTTGCGGGAACCACAGGGTCAGCGCGAACAGCACGCCGGGGAAGAAGCCGGCCTCGGCGGCGCCGAGCAGGAAGCGCAGCCCGTAGAACATCGCCGTGCCCTGGGTGAAGCCCAGCAGGACGGTGACGATCCCCCAGGTGATCATGATCCGGGCGAACCAGATCCGCGCGCCGACCCGCTCCAGGAAGACGTTGGCCGGCACCTCGAACAGGAAGTAGCCGAGGAAGAACAGCGAGGCCCCGAGCCCGTAGGCGGTCTCGGAGAGGCCGAGGCTGCCGACCATCTCCAGCTTGGCGTAGGAGACGTTCTGCCGGTCGATATAGGCGATCAGGTAGAGCAGGCCGAGGAGCGGCATGAGCCGCAGGGTCACGGTCCGGACGGTGCTCGCGGCGAGATCCTCCCCGGCGGGGGACGGCGTGGGCGGCATGGGGCGTTCCTCCGGGGGCGTGCGGCCCTTCGTGGCGGGGCCGGCATAACACAGAGTAATCCCTGGCCCGCGCCCCGCCTACCGGGCAAGCGCCAGGAGGCGGTCGCAGTCGACATGGGCCGCGATGTGTCGCGCGAGGCCGTCCAGCGCCGCCTCGACCCCGGCCTCGTAGCCGGCGCCCGCCGAGACGGTGCCCAGGCGCGCGAGCCACGCCGCCCGCTGGGCGTCGTCGGCGAAGAGGCCGTGCACGTAGGTCCCGGCCACGCGCCCGTCCGCCGAGACCGCCCCGTCCGGGCGCCCGTCGGCGAGGCGCAGCAGCGGCCGGGCCGCGTCGGGGCCCGCGGTCGCGCCGATATGCATCTCGTAGCCGGAGAACGGCACGCCGTCGGGCAGGCTCGTGCCGGTGACGGCGGCCAGGCGCTTCTCGGGCGACATCACGGTGTCGACGGCGAGGAGCCCGAGGCCCTCCACGGTGCGCGGCGCCCCCTCGATCCCGTGCGGGTCGGCGAGGCTCTTTCCGAGCATCTGGTAGCCGCCGCACAGGCCGAGCACCCGGCCGCCCCGGCGGACATGGGCGCGCAGGTCGACGTCCCAGCCCTCCCGGCGGAAAGCCTCCAGGTCGTCGATCGTGGTCTTGGAGCCCGGCAGCAGCACGAGGGCGGCCTCGGCGGGGATCGGCGTTCCGGGCCGGACCAGCACCACCGACACGTTCGGCTCCGCCCGCAGCGGGTCGAGATCGTCGAAATTGGCGATGCGCGGCAGCACCGGCACCGCCACCGTGACGGAGCCGGCCCCGCGCGGGTCCGAGCCGGCGAGGCCCAGCACGTCCTCGGCCGGCAGGCGCGCGGCGTCGGGGAAGTGCGGCACGAGGCCGAGCGCCGGCCAGCCGGTCCGCTCGGCGATCAGCCGCATCCCGTCGGCGAACAGGCTCGGATCGCCGCGGAACCGGTTGACGAGGAAGCCGGCGACCATCGCGGCGTCCGCCGGGTCGATCACGGCCTTCGTGCCGACGAGGCTCGCGATCACCCCGCCCCGGTCGATGTCGCCGACCAGCACCACCGGCGTGTCGGTGGCCCGGGCGAAGCCCATATTGGCGATGTCGCCCGCGCGCAGGTTTATTTCCGACGCCGAGCCCGCGCCTTCGACCAGAACCAAGTCGGCCTCGTCCGCGAGCTGGGAGAAGCTGTCGAGGACGGTGGACATCAGCCGGGGCTTCCAGGCCTGGTAGTCGCGCGCCTTCACGGTGGCGACCATCCGGCCCTGCACGACCACCTGGGAGCCGACCTCGCTCTGCGGCTTCAGCAGGACCGGGTTCATGTGCACGGAGGGTGCCACCCGGGCGGCTCGGGCCTGGAGCGCCTGCGCCCGGCCGATCTCGCCGCCGTCGGCGGTGACGGCGGCGTTGTTCGACATGTTCTGCGGCTTGAACGGCCGGACCTTCAGGCCCCGCTCCGTGAAGGCGCGCGCCAGCCCCGCCACGATCAGGGACTTGCCGACATCGGAGCCGGTGCCCTGGATCATCAGGGCCTTCCTGGGCGCCGTCGCGCGCGGCGGGCTCAGAACTCGATCCCTTCCTGCGCCTTCACGCCGGCGGCGAAGTGGTGCTTGACGCTGCCCATCTCGGTGACGAGGTCGGCGGCCTCGATCAGGGCCGGCTTGGCGTTGCGGCCGGTGACGACGACGTGCAGGTCCGGCCGGCGCGCGCGCAGGGCGGCCAGCACCGCGTCGAGGTCGAGATAATCGTAGCGCAGCGCGATGTTGAGCTCGTCGAGGACGAGCAGGCGGATCGTGGGGTCGGCCATCAGCCCCTCGGCGACTGCCCAGGCGTGGCGGCAGGCGGCGATGTCGCGCGCCTTGTCCTGGGTCTCCCAGGTGAAGCCCTCCCCGAGGGTGTGCCACACGACCCTCTCGCCGAAGGCCGCCACGGCGTGGCGCTCGCCGGTGTCCCAGCCGCCCTTGATGAACTGCACCATGCCGACCCGCCAGCCGCGGCCGAGCGCCCGCAGCATCAGTCCCAGAGCCGCCGTGCTCTTGCCCTTGCCGGGGCCGGTATGGACGAGGAGCAGGCCCTTCTCGAGGGTTTTGCCCGCGACCTCGGCGTCCTGGACGGCCTTGCGCTTCTCCATCTTCTCGCGGTGGCGCGCGGCGTCGTCGCTCATGCGGAGGCTCCTGTCTCAGAGGTTCGCGGCTTCACGACCAGCGGCAGGCCGGCCACGGTCAGGACGACCTGGTCGGCCCGCGCGGCGAGCTGCTGGTGGAGGCGGCCGGCGGCGTCGCGGAATCGCCGGGCGAGGGCGTTGTCGGGGACGATCCCGAGCCCGACCTCGTTGCCGACCAGCACGAGCGGGCCCGGGACGTCGGCGCAGGCGGCGAGGAGCCGCGCCGTCGCCTCCGCCACGTCGGCCTCCGCCAGGATCAGGTTGGTGAGCCAGAGCGTGAGGCAGTCGACCAAGACCGGTCCCTCGGCCTCGGCGACCGCCTCCGGCAGGGCGAGCGGCACGTCGCGGGTGCGCCAGGCGCCGCCGCGCCGCGCGCGGTGCTGGGCGATGCGGTCGACCATCTCGTCATCGAAGGCCTGGGCGGTGGCGAGATAGAGCCACGGGCCGGGGCAGGCTTCGATCAGCCCCTCCGCGTAGGCGCTCTTGCCGGACCGCGCCCCGCCGAGGACGAGGGTCATGCGAGGAGTGGGCTGGGGCATGGCTCTCCATCGCCCCAACCCGGCGCGCGGTCAAACGCAGGACCGACAGAGTCAGGGTCTGTGACCTCAGGACCTGCAAACTCGGGACCTGTGGCACCTGTGCCGCGCCTGGACGGTTGCCGGGCGTCTCCGGTCCGACTATAGAACCCCGGCCCAGCCAGAGCGCCCTTCGTCTAGCGGTCCAGGACGTCGCCCTTTCACGGCGAAAACACGGGTTCGATTCCCGTAGGGCGCGCCAGCAAAATCAAGCACTTAGCTGAAATTGCTAGCGCGGCTCACACTGGCGTCTCACACAGCCGATCTCGACAGCATGTGTGAGTGCAGCCTGAGCGCGTCGACGAGTAAGACGCTGCTAGCGTGGCCGGCCAGACAGTGGCGGAACCTCGCAGTTTCACACGACCACGATGCCGCTGTCGTTTCTGGGCGATCCCAGAGCCACGACGGAACGAAGTGAGCGGGAAATCGCATCAACGGGGCGTGACTGCATGCCGTACGACGTTGAGAGGCTTCGGGCAGGCGTCACGTTCAGCATCGCGAGAACCAGGGGAGCGCAATGATACGGTTTGCAACCGCGCCTCTGATCCCGAGCGCCAAGAAGGAAGAAGTCGAGTCGCCGATGGCAAATGACGACACGCTCGCGAAGGCCTTGGCTAACGTAAGGCACCAGCGCGAGAGCCTTGAGGCTGAGTACGAGCGCGTGAGCGGCGAGCTGACGAAACTCCGCCTCGCTGAGCGGTCACTCGCATCTATCGTGGAAGGCATACCGCTGGACGAGCCCGCCGACGATCTGTCGACTCGCCGTCGCGCGCCGGCGAGTGAGGACCGGCCTCGAGGGGGCCGTGGTCCCCGGGGACCGCGCGCCAACTCTGCCAAGGGGCGGTTGAAGGCGCTCCTTGAGGAAGCTGGCTCTGAGGGTCTGACACACGCTGAGATCAGCGAGCGCCTGACAGACGTGGCGGCCAGCACCCTGAACACGTACCTCAGCGTGATGGCTAACAGCGGTGAATTGGAGCGGCAGGGCGACACTTACCGCGCCGGCACTCCTGCGGCCGTAGCGGCGAATGACGCCTCGGACGATGAGGACGAGGGCGATGCCGATCAGGAGCATGGTGGCAAAGCGGAGGCGGCTGAGTAGGATCGTCCACTCCTCTGCTTCCCTTAAGAAGGCGCAGATTGTGCCCGCAGGCCGTAGGTGGCTATGCGGGCGCTTGGGCCTGTAGCTCAATGGTTAGAGCCGACCGCTCATAACGGTCTGGTTGCAGGTTCGAGTCCTGCCGCGCCTACCACTTTGCAGGTCGCCCTTGAGGCGGCCGGAACATCTTCATCAAAGAGAACGGCGAGGCGCCGGGCGTCAGACTCCGCAAGTCCGACGCAGGCGAGCACCGGAGCCCGGCATGACGAAGCTGCCCCTTGGCATGTTGCCTCGAGGGCTGAGCTGATAGCAGGCCGCGGAGTACTGCGGCTGCGGTTCGGTGTCGGCCTTCGACGACTAGGTACGGAAAGAAATCGTGCCTCGAGCCATGAGGGGCACAAATCGCTGGGATCGCAAGGCGCTCGACCGCGCGCTCGACCGCCATTCCGGACTGGCTTCGGAGCCCGATCGATCGTTCGAGGAATCAGCGGCCGAGCACGTGAGCTGACGAATGTTCAGCGATTGCGCGGCTGGATCCATCGCTGTTCCTGTCGGGGGCTGCGCTGATACGATAGCGTCGCTACGGGCTGCTCTCGAAGCGGTCAACGTCATCTCCATCCAGAAGAACGGCGATGGGCCGGACGTGCGGCTGTCCAAGGATCCGACGGCCTGATCAGGAACGTCGGCAACGCACCGATCAGCGGAGCAGACCACCCCACGCACCATAACAGCGCTCTGTGTCTTGGCCGCTGCTTCACCGCGCAGTCAGGTCGTGACATTTTGCAGAAAGCTATCAGCCTGGCACCTCGAAAAGTTCGTGTTTTGTTCTAAATTGCCGGTTCGAACAGATCACCGTCGGATACAGCCACCTGGACCGTCACTATGACAAGCCTCAATGACGTTCGCGGTCCACGCAGCCGTTCCGTCCAACGTACACGGCCTGACATCGCCTTGGACGCCAGCGGAGACGAGGGCGTCTTGCGCTCTCGTTGCACCCTGTCCAGCAACGAAGGATCCATCCGGGCTGCGCTTAAGAATAAGTGCCGACGTCGGCACCACGGCAGGGACGATGTACTTGTTATTGATGAGCTTGGCTTGGCTCACGCACGCAGCAGAATTGATCTAGCCGTATTTAATGGAAGCTTGCACGGTTATGAAATAAAAAGCGCGAATGACACGCTATATCGGCTCCCGATGCAGCTCGATATTTACTCTTCAGCTCTCCAGAAGCTTACTCTTGTGGTCGCTACCCGTCATGTATCCGCAACTTTTGCGCTAATACCTGATTGGTGCGGACTAATAGAAATTGTCGATGGTCCGCGTGGAGGTATAAAGTTTGAGACACGACGACGATCATCTCTCAATCCGAACTTAGACCCTTTCGTGTTTGCGCATCTCTTGTGGAGAAGCGAGGCTCAAGAGATTTTGAAGCTTCGCGGAGTAGCTTCTTCCGCGCTTAATGCCCCCAGAAAAGTTTTATACAGAAAATTAGTGGATGAAATTCCTGTTCGCGAGCTGGCCTCTGCGATCAAATTTTCTATGGCGTCGCGTACAAGGTGGCGAGATCATTAGTCGCCATTGTAATATGGTGATTTATGCAGACGTCCTTCCATCGTGATAGATTGCTGGGGCTTTCCACCATAGCCGCACAGTCTGCGATGTATTTGTCACCATAGGAAAACGCCGCGCCTTGAAATGCAAATGGGGGTTCAGCCATTACCCGTTTGCAGTGATTGTGCATTTGAGCAGGATCATCACGAAACGCGCCTCCCTTACGGGTAGCCCATGACTCAGGTGTGGTATAGATGATCTTACCTGCCGCCTTAATTTTACGCATATCCATTGCTTTGAAGTCAGGATGTACTATCGTGTGGTCTCCGTAGACAGGACGGCGCATGTCTGGGGGCAACATCCCGATAAAAGTTTTAAAGAATAGCCAGTCATGGCGAGGGATCTCATCAGATCCCTTCGCGATATTCGCGAACGAGTCGGGTATTGCCGTTGCAAGCAGTGCGATTGTCCGCACCTCGTATAAATTACCCAGTCGTTTAAGCGCCGCCACAAGTGCCTTTGCGAAAGCCGCGTACGGCTCGAAGTTTGGCGCACGCAAATCAACTATAACGTCCAATTCGTCCAACGACATGTCCAAATTGGCCGCGAAAGTCTCAATTGATTTGCGCGGATTGCCAATCATCAAGTCTTCAATTCGCAGCAAAACGGCAGCGCCTTGACCGTCCTTTGCGACTGCACGGGAGGTTGCATCCATTGTCGCGACATCGGCTGCCAAAGGCACTGCTGGGACTGCCAGATGATTTTTGGGACGAAGCCCGGCAAATATAAAATCGAAAATATGGGAGCCATCGTTCATTCTGCCAGCAGCGATCTCCGGATCTAATGCGATCCAGGCTGGCCGCAGTCCCCATTTAGACTTATATCGTGAGACGAATGGATAAACGTGCTCATGGATCGATTTTTTTGGTTTCCATAGTTCGAAGTCGAATTCCACCGGCGGGATCGTTATAAGAGGAACCACCCTGTCTTTTATCGATGGCGCCAAGCGAAGAAGCGCTTGATACTCCCCCTGACGCCAGCGAAGAGAGGGTACATAACTGTCATCAAACAAGTTCATTGCTATCGTCCTCGAACTGACTAGATACTCGCCCTTGCCCCACAAGATTTGATAATATTGTAAAATCATTCAATTCTTTGCGGATTCGACCAGCAATTATGCTGGGATCGATTCCGATATTTCTGGCATCAATCTGTACGGCTTCCTCGGAAAGAGCGAAGCGCGAAAGACACTCGTCCCATTTTTCTTCTGGTATCAAGCAGTCTAGCGAAAATTTATCTGCTTCACGTTCAACTACATCTTCGCCGGAAGTTTCTTGTTCGTCGAAAAAATCATACCGAAGTCCTTTCGGTAGATGTAGGAACACATGGCCGAGCTCATGGAACAAAACGAACCAAAAATTATCGAGCCTATCGAACCTCAAAGTGACCGCTACAATCGGCCTATCTTTCTCATCCAGCATAGCCGCGCCATCCAGGTACGTGCCGGACAGATGTTTCTCAATAATAAGGATGATTCCTTTTGAAAGAAGTAAGTCCTGAGCTTGCTTAGGGCCGTCTGCGCGCCGTGTCAGTGCTACGAGATCTGGTAGCCATCGGTCGTCTAGCTCGAACTCCGGTGGATTTGACGTCTCCACTATCTTTCGAGCGCGCTCTAGGATGCGCGCTTGCCAAGCAAGAAGGGCATATTCATTCGGCGAAGAACTACCATGCATCTTCTTTCGATGATATGCGGTAGCATATTGTGGTCCCGCAGCGCGCATGAAGTAGTCACGTGCGAGTTCGTGCACGTCGGCTTTTCGTGGCAGATCAAACCATCCTCTGCGTGCCATTTCACGTGCTGGAAGTTGCTTCCAGACAACGTCGTCTACTTTATCCCAAGAGAAAATGGCACCCTTTGACGTCTCTCCAGACTCGAATAGGCCTGTCGTATGCACATTTAGGGCTTTTGAAACCTCAACCAATCTATGGAGGCTTGCACCCATATACTCAGAGGCTTCATAGCGCTGGATCTGCTGGGGCTTCATTCCGAGTTTTTCAGCTAGATCCGTTTGACTTAGCCCAGAGGCGATGCGCGCTTGCACTAAAACGGAAGGCAGGCTTTCAAGGGAGTGCGACTTGGCAAATGTTATTTCGCCCGCCTTCAACAGTTCGTAGTGCGTAAGCTCAGCTTCAACGCTGGATATCTGGCTTTTGATTGCGGCAGCTTCAATGTCTTTCATCCAAGCCTGATCTGTCTCGCGGGCCTGCGTTGCTGCCAAGGCGTCGCGGAGTTTGCCTAGCTGGTCGGCAGAGATGCTATACTGCTTGTCGCTGTAGATCATGGTGTCACCGTCATTCAAAGCATCGAGTCTGCTGTCAGGTCAATCGCTAGGAGGCCCTTGGGTGCTCCTGTGAATCGATCAACTTGGAAAAACTCGATAAAAATGGTGCCGGCCCGGTCTGCCGGAACGGAGGAGGGAAAGAATTCCCCTTTGAATTTCGCCTTCTGCGCGGCGCGGTCATTGTCGAAGGTGAGCAGAACCGGATCAAGTCGAGCAAGATCTACTCCGGTTGGGTCCCAACACGCATCGAAGTCGCCGGGGGCGGGCTTGGCCGAGGCGAAGCTGCCGTCAAGAAACGCTCGCGTGCACCCGGCGGCGCGCAGATTCCGCAAGGCGTCAATGAGGCCGCCGAACTGCAGACGTCGCCCCACGTTGATTGCGAACCTAGCTTCGATCTCACGCAGGCTTGCTGCGTGGAGGCCGGGAGGCAGGACAGGCCATGGCGAGCCAGCCAAGGTGACTAGGTCAGGAATCATGTTACAACGATAGTGTTGTAACGTCCAGGTGTCAATGGCGCGTTCCCTCCTTGTTCGCAGGACGGGCTGGCGCTGCTTCTTGAGTTAGCGGGATGGCCAGGATGCGCTATCGATCGAAGATGCGCACAGCCGTCGCCGCCCTCCTGCTACTCACCGGCCCTGCCCTGGCCGCCGAGCCAATCGTAGGCCGAGCCTCCGTCACCGACGGCGACACCGTGGTGATCCGTGGGACCCGCATCCGGCTGCACGGCATCGACGCGCCCGAGAGCGCGCAGCTGTGCCAGGACGTTGCCGGGAAGTCCTACCGCTGCGGGCAGGTGGCGGCGCTCGCTCTGGCGGACCGGATCGGAGAGGCGAGCATCTCGTGCGAGCCGCGCGACACTGACCAGTACGGGCGTACCGTCGCCGTATGTCGGAAGGGCGACGAGGACCTGAACGCCTGGATGGTGAGCCAGGGCTATGCCACGGCCTACCAGCGCTACTCCCGCGACTACGTCGAGGCCGAGACCACCGCGAGGGCGCTGAAGCGCGGGCTCTGGGCTGGCACCTTCGATCCGCCATCAGACTGGAGGCGCGCCAAGCGCGCCAGCGGCGTTGAGACCCGGCCGGAGAGGGAGAAGCCTCTGGCGCCCACACAGGCCGCCTGCGCGATCAAGGGCAACATCTCGCGCAAGGGCGACAAGATCTACCACCTGCCCGGCACTCGGGACTACGATCGGACCGTAATCGACACGGGCTCCGGCGAGCGCATGTTCTGCAGCGAGGACGAGGCGAAGGCGGCTGGTTGGCGAGCTGCGCGAGGCTGAGCGGATGGGCGGCGAGGACCTCGAGCGCCCTATGCTGCGCGGTTGCGATCGACCGAAGCTCGACTATCCTGACGCGACGTGCGCGGTGGTTGCCTTCTGTAGGTGCACTCTGCACGACGCGAGACGATCATGGTTGCCGTGCTCATCAGATTGCTCATGGCGGCGCTCATGATCAGCGCGAGCACTGCAGCTGACGCACAACGTGGGCGAACTCGTCGAGCGGCTCCTCACGCGAGGATCGAAGCCCCCCAATTCGGCTCTCCTCTTCCGTCGACAACGGTACTGCGGCCACCAAGTGACGGTATCATCCACTGGAACACGCCGAATAAGGACGGCAATCTCGGCGGACCAGGGACGGGCGGCGGAGGAGGCGGTGGAGGCTGATCAATCCACTTTGGTTCTGCCCGCTCGACCCCGCCCCGATCTGCTCACGGGGCGGAGGAGCGTCCGATCTTACCAGTGTGTGAGCCGAGCGTCCTAATGATCCTCGATGTCGATGTTGGCCCGCGCCTGCATCACGAGCTTGCCATGTTCGTCGTAGGCTCGGGCGCTGCACTCGGTCGCCCCGTCGATCGCGCATTCGTCGTGGAGGATCGCCGTCAGCGTCCTCCCAAGCATGGCGCGCAATGCCCCGCGGCTTGATAGCTCGACGCCCTCGTCGTCCTCGACCACGTGGCCGTTGGCTGTGCTGATGAAGTAGCGCGACACTAACGCCTCCGGAATCAGGATCCCCCTGTGGCTCAAACCCGAGGCGCCGCAGACGGTTCGCTGATTGTTGCCGGGACGCAACTTGGCTAGGCGATCAGAGAGGCACCGATCGCCGATTCAATCGAAAGGATCCTGTTCGCCGGGAGGAAATGGGAGCTCTCCAAGCCAGAGGCCAGCGAACGAGACGGTCGCTGTGTAGACAGTTGCGTTGGCGGCATTGCGAACGACAACCGTAAAGGCTTGGGTTTCCCCCTTATCGGGAATGATCTCTTTGGCCATAAGCGACAAAGCTCGCACAGCCTCATTCCGTATCATTTCACGATCACTGCATTCGAAGCCTATAGGATCGCGCAGGAACGACTGCCCATCGTGAAAATCAAAGAAGAGGCGCGACATGCCAGTCCCCACTGGTGGGCGGGAGCGCACGTCACTCTCGGCCGCCAGCGCCCGAGGCAATCTGCCAGCGATGGTCTACCGTCGCACAATGGCGCCTTGTCCACACTCACCTGGGTCAGCGCGAGCCGGCGAAAAGCCCCGCGCGGCGGTGTCGTCGGGGGCGGAACGACAAAAGGCGCCCCGGTCGAAGCCGGGGAGTGTTATGGACGGTTTGCAAGTCTGAGTTCGTCTGCGCCGCTTTGGCTCGGTCTCATCCCTATCTGCTTACCGGGCTGGGGGGCGATCGATCGGGGCGGAACGCGCTCACCGCTCCTCGTCGAGGATCTTGTTCACCGCCGCGAGCGCGGCGAGCCGCCCGGATGATGTCTTCAGCCGGTGCCAAAGCCGAAGCAATTCGACGGTGTCCTCGGGCCTCGCGGTCGGCGTTTCCTGATAGAAATAATCCACCGGGACACCGAGCACCTCTGCGAGCTCGCACAAGCGCAGTCTGGCCGTCTCCGTTTCGTCGACCATGATGCTACCTCGTTGTGGCTACCACCATGGACGCGGGACTTACCTGGGGTTGAGTGGGCCCTTGCACAACCCTGGCTGCAACGTAGATTGGTTCGCCTGTAGGTAGCGAGACGTCACTTCATGATCTTCGTCACGGATGCGGCTGGGCAGTGCGTCTACGCGAGTGGCGAATGGGTGGCCTTCACCGGTCAACAAGTCCGCGACGCGATGGGACGAGGCTGGCTCGAGCGCGTCCATCCGGATGATCGCCCGGTCGTTGTGGAGACTTTCAAGATGGCGATCGCGAGTGCCGCGGAATTCAGCATTCGGTATCGCTTGCTTGGGCCAGCCAACACACCTCGATGGGTTGGTGCGGGAGGTGTGCCCTCGTTCGGGATGAGCGATCACCGCTTCATCGGCTATCTCGGATCCATCACTGAGATCGCTGAAGGGGCGGATGATACGATCGGGGCCTATGGCAACGTTGAACGGTTCGTGCCGCCTACGCCGCACCTCAATACGTCGCCTAGTTCCAAGTTAGATTTGGTTGCCGATCACCTCATCCTTGCCCATTCGCTGATCGAGCAGGATGGCGGCAAGAGCGCGCTCCCGTTTCTTCGGATGGCGCTCTTCGAGGTGGGCCGGGAGCTCGCGGCGCGCGTGCCACATCCGGATCGCCCCCTAAACTAATCCTGGATGACAACCCGCCTCGGCAACCCCGACCGCCTGTGTCGGGGCAGCCGAGCCAGATCGAGCGCCACGAACAAAAAAGCCCCGCGCGGCGGCGCCGGCGGGGCTGAGTGGATCCTGGGAGGAATGCCGGGGCGTCGCAAGGCGCGGGCCACCGGCACGAAAAAACCGCCGCGGCCGGAGCCGGGCGGTTCGAGGTCATCGCATCAGGGATGCTGGATAGACCCGCAGGCGGGCCGGCGGTTCCCCACCGCTCCCGCGCCAGGCAGCTTCACTCCGCGGCGATAGCAGCCTTCTTGCGGCTGCGAACAGGCTTCTCGGCCGGCGCAGCCACCGGCTCGGACGCCTTCTTCCGGCCCCGGGCCTTGGACGCTTCTGCAATCGTCTCGTCGGCGGCAGCGGTCTTCGGAGCCGCATTACGGGGCCGCGTCCCTAGCCCTGCGTTGCGAGCGAACTCGGCGCGCATCGCCGAGTAGTTAGCTGCGGTAGCCGGGTAGTCGCGCGGCAGGCCGAAGCGCTCGCGGTACTCCTCGAAGGTCAGGCCGGCGCCGGTTATGTGACGCTTGAGCGTCTTGTACGGCTTGCCGTCGAGGAAGCTGATCAGCGCGTCCGGCGTGATGGATTTCCTGATCTGCGAAGGCGTCGCCTTCTCCACCTTGGGCTCGACGGAAACCGAGGCACCCTTGAGCCCAGCGAGAGCTCGATGGACCTCGGCCAGGAGGTCCGGAAGGTCGGCCGAGCGCACCGAGTTGTTCGACACGTAAGCTGCGACGATCTCGGTGGTGAGCTCAATAAAGTCGGTCTGTTCCGACGCAGAAATTGAGGCGCTCTCGTCCATTTGCAACTCCTCGATGGGTGCGCAAGGAACGCGGCCAACAAGAGCGTTCGTCAAGAGATATTTGCGGGTTCCTCAGAGAATGTGTCGGATATCGAACCCTTTTATAGAAGGATTCCACCTTGTATCGCTGGCGACAGTCTCTCAACTCCAGTCGCACAGGTCCCCTCCTCTGACTCGCTGATGCCGAGGTCCATCGACATGCCACCCAACCCGCAGACCTTGAGTGCCGTGGCCCGAAGGCCGCTCAGGCCCGGGCTCGTGACCTCAATCTGAGCGTGGAAACCCATGTTCGAGGGCCAGTCGGCTTGATGGCCGAACTCCTCGAAGTGCACGACGATGCTGCCGCCACGCTTGCGTCCCAACCCGCCCGCCAACGGATCGGAGATCTCCAGTCCGCTGCGGGGGATCGAAAGAAACAAGCCATTTTGTCAGGAAGCTGACATTCGGCTTTGCGCCCATCTTGGTCATCCGGCAGCCTTCGGCGGTATCTTGGAAGCGGACATCCTACAAAGCCAGATCGAAAGCTCAGCCGATGCGAGTACCGAGCGTTCGACGATGCTGGCGGCGCTTAGCGGTGGGTCGATGATGGTAGTACCGATGTTTCGATGCGGCCGAGAAAGTCGCGGGTGAGGCGGGCAATATCGTCCGCCGCCTCGTCTAACGCGAGATGCCCGGCCTCGACGATGTGCAGCTCCGCCTTCGGCGTGTCGCGCAGATAGGCCTCGGCGCCCGGCACGATAAAGAAGGGGTCGTAGCGGCCCCAGAGCACGAGCGTCGGCAGCGGATGGCCGCGCATCCAGGCCTGCCAAGCCGGGTAGGACGCGACGTTGGTGCGATAATCGTAGAGCAGCGCCGCCTGGATCTCCCGCTCGCCCGGCCGAACGAGGATGGCGTACTCGTCCGTCCAGGTGTCCGGGTTGTACCGCTCGCTGTTGGGGCTGGTGCCAAAGTGGCGCTGAGTGGCTCCCTCAAGCGATGTGAAGGCGTCGTCCTGCTCGGGATGGGCCGCCGGGTCTGCCCAGTATTGGGCGATGCCCTGCCACTTCGGGCCGAGACCTTCCACGTAGGCGTTGGCATTCTGGACGATCAGCGCGCTGACCCGTTCGGGGTGAGCCAGCGCCATGCGGAAGCCAACCGGGCCGCCGTAATCCTGCATGAACAGCGTGTATCGCTCGATGCCGAGATGGCTAATCAATGCCTCCGTGGTCTTCGCGAGATTGTCGAAGGTGTAGGTGTACTGCGCGGGAGACGGCGCGTCGCTCTGGCCGAAGCCCGGCTAGTCGGGAGCGATCAGGTGGTAACGGTCGGCGAGTAGCGGCAGCAGCGGGTCCCACTGCCGCGACGACGACGGGTACCCGTGCAGCAGCAGGACCGTAGGCGCGTCCCGCGGGCCGGCCTCGCGGTAGAAGATGCCCACGCCGTCGATCGCGGCCCGATGGTAGGTCGTCGTGGCCGAGACCAACGGAAGCGGCTGCAGCGTCCCATGCCCGACGGTCAGGGCGGTCGCGGCGGCCAGGATGGTCCGTGTCGGCATGGTCCAGCTCCTTCAACGGTGAGATCGGATGCTGCGGTCGGGGGAACGAGCGCGGGGGGACCCGGGCTCGCACGATGCGGCGCGGCTCCTGCCCCCCAGCGTCCGTCTTCGCGTGAGGGCCTGGATAACCTCTCGGTTCAGGACTGCAGGAAGCGCGCGATAGCCTCCGCAATAGTCGCGGCATGCGTCTCCAAGGCGAAGTGCCCGGTGTCGAGAAAACGCACCTGCGCATCCGGCAGGTCCCGCCGGAACGCCTCCGCTCCGGCGGGCAGAAAGAAGGGATCGTTTCTCCCCCAAATCGCCAGAAGTTTCGGCCGATGCTCCCGGAAATAGGCCTGAAAGGCCGGATAGAGCGCCACGTTGCTAGCATAGTCGCCGAAGAGGTCGAGCTGGATCTCGTCGACCCCCGGGCGCTGGATGTACCACGCGTCGAGAGCACTGCCGTCGGGCGAGACCAGCGACGTGTCCGGCACACCGTGCTCGTATTGCCAGCGGATCGAGGCCGGCGTGAGCAGCTCCCGCAGGGCCTGGCGGTTGGCGTCGCTCCGGTCCCGCCAGTAGCGCTGGATCGGGTTCCAGCCCTTGCTAAGCCCCTCCTCGTAGGCGTTGCCGTTCTGCGAGACGATGGCCGTCACCCGCTCCGGATGCGCCAGGGCCACCCGGAAGCCGGTAGGCGCGCCGTAATCGAAAACATAGAGCGCGTAGGTCTCCAGCGCGATCACCTCGGTGAAGCGGCCGATGACCTGCGCGAGCGCGTCGAAGCTGTAGGTGAAGGCGTCGCGCGGCTTGAACTCCGATAGGCCGAAGCCCGGCAGGTCGGGGGCGACGAGGTGGAAGCGGTCCGCCAAGAGCGGGATCAGGTCGCGGAACATGTGGCCGGACGAGGGGAAGCCGTGCAGCAGGAGAAGCGCCGGCTTCTCAGGGTCTCCGGCCTCCCGGTAGAAGATCGTGAACCCGTCGACGTCGGCGGTACGGTAGCGGATCTGGGTCATGGGACTCTCCGTGAGGTCGGGCGCTGACCGCTCAGGCTTGCGCCGCCATGTTCCGCGCCACGTCGGCGGCGCTGATGCCTTCCAGGGCGAGGCCGTAGCCGGTCCCCTCCTCGACGAGCCGGCGCAGGCGCTGCGTGAGCGCGATCCGCGTATAGCGGCCGGTGAGCGGCGGCAGAGCAGCGATGCCGTCCGCGATCGCATGGGCCCGCGCCAGCAACTGGTCCCGCGGCACGATCTCGTTGACTACGCCCCAGTCCTTGGCGGTCTGGGCATCCAAGACCTGCCGCGTCAGCAGGAAGTATCGCCCGCGGATCGAGCCGATCACCTCGGGCCACAGGATGTGCATGCCGTCGCCCGGGACGATGCCGAACTCGAAGTGCGGCTTGTCCTGGAACACCGTCTCAGGCGTCGCGAGCACGATGTCGGTCAGCAGCGCGTACTCGCTGTGCAGCAGGACCGGGCCGTTCAGCGCGGTGATCATCGGCACCTCGATGTCGAGGATGTTGCCCAGCACCTTGCGGCCCTCCCGCAGGATCTTGTCGTAGCCCTGCGGCGTGAAGAAATCGAAGCCCTCGGGGCTGATCGCGTCCATGAACGCGTCGCCAGTCCCGGTCAGGATCACCGCCCGGTTGTCGCGGTCCTCGCCGATGGCGTGGAACAGGTCGACGAATTGCTCGTGGGTGTGGCCGTTGAAGACGAGCTTGCCGCCTTCGGTGTGGAGCATGACCTCCAGCACGCCGTTCGGCTTGCGGGTCAGGCGTGCATTGGGGAAGGCGTCGCGGTAGGCGTCGAAACGGGCCATGGGTGCTGTCCTCGTAGTGGCCGGCCCCGTTCGGTCGGCGTGAGGACGAGGTAGACAGCTCCGTCCGGCGGCGGATGACGGCGCGGAGCGATAAGGCTTATGCCGCCGTGGAATGGGTCACCCGGGCTTCGGCCATGGCTGCCTCGACGAAGCCTGCGAAGAGCCGTGCCTTGGCGCTCGCCATGCGGCCGGTGGGGAAGACCGCCCAGAGATCGATCGGAGGCAGCGTCCAGGCCTGCAGCAGCCGCCGCACCGCGCCGCTCGCCAACTCGGGAGCGAACATCCAGTCCGACGTGACGGTGAGTCCGATATCGGCCAGGACCGCAGCCCGCAGGCCCTCGGCCGCGCTGACCCGCACGCGGCCCTGCACCGCGACCGAGACCTCGGTCCCCGCCCGGGTGAAGGACCAGACATCGGGCAGCTGGCTGTAGATTACCGCCTGGTGCCCGGCGAGGTCCGCCGGGCTGAGCGGCTCGCCCGCGCGGGCGAGATAGCCGGGGGTGGCGAGGACCGAGCGCGCCCCGGTCGCGAGCTTGCGTGCGACGGCGGTCGAGTCCGGCAAGGCGCCCATGCGCAGCGACAGGTCGATCCCCTCGCTGACGAGGTCGATCACCCGGTCGTCGAGGATGATCTCGATGTCGAGGTCCGGGTGCTCGGCGAGAAAGCGCGGCAGTATCGGCACCACGTGGAGCCGCGCGAAGGTGGTCGCCGCCGAGACGCGCAGCCGGCCCGAGAGCCCGGCTCCCGCGCCGCGGGCCGCGCGCTCGGCCTCGTCCGCCTCGGCGATGGCGGCCCGTGCCCGCTCGTAGAAGCGCAGGCCTGCCTCGGTGGGGCTCAGGCCATGGGTCGAGCGGACGAGCAGGCTGACCTGAAGCCGGTTCTCCAGCTGCGCGATCGTCTTGGAGACGGCAGGCTGGCCGACGTTCAGGAGCCGCGCGGCGCCCGAGAAGGAGCCGGACTCGACGACCCGTACGAAGGTGGCCATCGCCTGATACCGGTCCACGCCATTCCTCCCTGGAATGAGCGTTATCGCCCCGGGCCGCCTGCCCTGTCTATCGGGGGAGGCGCATCACTCCAGCCGTCCTCACCGCGCCGCTGCGATGATGTCTCCGGAAGCCGCACCATGACCCTGCAATCCAAGCTCGACGCGTTCAAGGCCGACTTCGAGGCCGGCAAGCTCCCCTTCAACGTCCCGCCCTCGGTGATCCGGACGATGCACCGGGCCACCGCGGAGCTGATCGCCTCCGGCGCGGCCGCCGGCGCCCTCAGGGCCGGCGACCGGGCTCCGGCCTTCAGGCTCAACGATCCGGAGGGTCAGCCCGTCTCGTCGGCGACCCTGCTGCAGCGCGGGCCGCTCGTGATCAGCTTCTATCGCGGCGTGTGGTGCCCCTACTGCAACATGGAGCTGCAGGCGCTTCAAGAAGCGCTGCCGCAATTCGAGCACCTGGGCGCAAGCCTCGTCGCCCTCTCGCCGCAGACGGCGGTCAACAGCCGGAAATCGGTCCGCCAGAACGCGCTCGGCTTCCCGATCCTGTCCGACCCGCACAACGACGTCGCAGCCGCGTTCGGCCTGCGCTTCGCGCTGCCCGATTACCTCGTCAACCTCTACAAGAGCCTGAAGAACGACCTGCCGGCGTTCAACGGTGATCCGAGATGGACCCTGCCGATGCCCGGGCGCTTCGTCGTCGGGCAGGACGGCGTGATCCTCTACGCCGAGGTGAACCCGGACTACACGCGCCGGCCCGAGCCCGACGACATGCTGCCGGCGCTCCGCCGCGCCGCCTCCGTTCCCGCCTGACCAAGACACGGCGCCCGGGCCGCGTCGGCGGCTGCGCGGCCTGAAGGAGCTTCAGAATGTCCCGAACCGTTCTCGTAACCGGCGCCAGCAAGGGCATCGGGCTGGCGCTGGCCCACCGTCTCGCCGACGCGGGCCACCACGTCGTCGGCCTCGCGCGCCGCGGTCTCGACGGCTTCCCCGGCACGCTCGTGCCGGTCGACCTCGCCGACGGCGACGCCACCGACGCTGTCCTCACGGACTTGACCGGACGCTTCGCCTTCGACGGCGTGGTCAACAATGTCGGACTGGTCCGGCCGCAGCGGCTCGGGGCGGTCGAGATCCCCGCGCTGGACGAGGTCCTACGTGTCAACCTCCACCCGGCGGTCCAAACCGTGCAGGCGACCCTGCCGGGCATGCGCAAGCGCGGCTGGGGCCGGGTGGTCAACATCGCCAGCCTGACTGTCCTCGGCAGCGTCGAGCGCACGGCCTATGCGGCCGCGAAGGCGGCGCTCGTCAGCTTCACACGCTCCTGGGCGCTCGAGCTCGCCACGACCGGGATCACCGTCAACGCAGTCGCGCCGGGCCCGACCGAGACCGAGCTGTTCCGGGCCAACAACCCGCCGGGCAGCGAGGGCGAGACGCGTTACCTCGCCGGGGTGCCGATGGGCCGCTTCGGACAGCCGGAGGAGATCGCAGCAGCCATCGCGTTCCTGATGTCGGATGGGGCGGCGTTCATGACGGGGCAGACGCTCTACGTCGACGGCGGTGCCTCGATCGGCCGGGCGGCGCTGTAGCTCCCGGACGCGGCTCACCGGGTCGCGATGGCATCGAGCTCGTTGTCGCCGCCGACCAGTTGCAGGCACCATTCGGTGAAGGCGCGCACCTTGGCGGCGCGATGCTGGCGCGACGGGTAGATCGCGTACAGGGGGAAGGTCTCGTCGGGCCAATCCGGGAAGATCTCGATGAGCTTGCCGCTCGCTACGATATTCCGGCTGCCGAGCTGCATGACCTGCGCGATCCCCGCGCCCTCGCAACAGGCGCCGATCATCGTCTCGACGTCCGACACCATCAGGCGTGCCGGCTGCCGCACCGGCACGACCTCGTCGCCCCGGCGGAACTCCCAGGCGAAGGGACGGCCCGTCAACGGATCCTGATAGTCGATGCAGGCGTGCTCGCGAAGGTCGCGCGGGTGCGCGGGGCGGCCATGCGCTGCCAAGTACGCCGGCGCCGCGACCGTCAGGATCCGCGTCTCCAGCAGCTTGCGCGCGGTGAAGCCCGCCACCGGCGGATCCCCGAACCGGAGCGCCATATCGAACCCGTCGGCGACGAGATCGCCGATCTGGTCGCGCATGATCAGTTCGAGCCGCAACTCGCGATGGATCGCGAGGAAGCGCGCCAGTTCCCGCGACAGGACCAGGCGCGAGAAGAACGGATCGACATTCACGCGCAGACGGCCGCGCACCGTCTGAGCACTGCCCGCAGCCTCCAGGGCTGCGGCCTCGATCCCGTCGAGATGCGGGCCGACCCGCTCCCAAAAGCGTCGACCCTCGTCGGTGAGCCGCAAGGTCCGGGTCGTGCGATCGAGCAGGCGCACGCCGACGCGAGCCTCCAGACGCTGGATGGCACGTCCCACTCCCGACTGGGTGAGCCCGAGGGCCTCGGCGGCCCGGGTCATCGTCCCGGCCTCGACCACCGCCATCAGGATCGTCACGCCGGCCAGCAGCCGGCCATCGTACGGCATCGTTCCATGACTCCACGTCCGGAATGATCTGACAGAACGACGCTAATTTCTCGCGCGCTGCTGCGCCACATGGAGCCGAAGCAATTCAGAGGAGGCTCTCATGACAGGGCAATCCACGGCGCTCGTCGTCGGCGCGTCGCGCGGACTGGGTCTCGCCCTCGCGGAGGAGTGGCTTGGGCGCGGGTGGCGCGTGATCGCAACGGCACGCGGCCGCTCCGACCAGCTCGCGACGCTCGCGAACCGCTTCCCCGACAGCCTCGAGATCCAGCCGGTCGACATCAACGACGCGGGCTCGATCCGCGCGCTGCGCGAGCGCTTGAGCGGTCGACGCGTCGACGTCCTGTTCATCAATGCCGGCATCGCGCGCGCGATCGAGGCCAGCCCGGTCGACGCGCGCGAGACCGACTTTCTCGACATGATGCTGACCAACGCATTCTCGCCCGTGCGCGCGGTCGAACTGTTGCGGGATCTGGTGCCGGCCGGCGGCACCATCGGGATCATGAGCTCCGAGCTGGGGAGCATCGCGAACGCCACCGGCGGCTGGCAGCTCTACGCGTCCAGCAAGGCCGCTCTCAACATGCTCATGAAGGGCTATGCGGCAAAGCACCCCGAGGACGGGCACGCCCTGCTCCTCGTCGCCCCCGGCTGGGTGCGGACCGAGATGGGCGGCGGCGACGCGACTCTGTCTGTCGAGGAGAGCATCCCGCGCGTGGTCGATATGATCGCGGCGAACCGCGGCTCGGCCGGGCTGCGCTACGTCGACCGGTTCAACAATCCGCTTCCCTGGTGACCGGCTGCCCGCCAGGCGAACCGGATATGTGCCACCCACGCACCGCGGCAGGCAGTGTCCACCAGAGGGGAGTTGCCGCGCGGGGCCACCCGACATCACATGGTGCGGTGCTGCCAAGCCGGCATTCGCGACGCACGATGGAAGGGCAGCCGTGCCGCTGTGGCGCCCTCCGAGGCCGGTCTTGGCCGAGGCATTGTTGAAGGGCTGACGATGACCCGCATCCTCATCACCGGATCGTCGGACGGCCTCGGGCTTATGGCGGGCCAGCGCCTGTCCGCCGAGGGCCATGAGGTCGTGCTACATGCGCGGAACGCCGATCGCGGCGAGGTTGCGCGACGGGCGCTTCCGAACGCGGCCCGGATCGTCATCGGCGATGTCGTCACCATCGCCGGCATGCGATCCGTGGCCGAGCAGGCCAACGCGATCGGGCGCTTCGACGCCGTCATCCATAATGTCGGCATCGGCTATCGCGAGGCGCACCGGATCGTGACCGAGGATGGTCTGAGCCATCTCTTCGCGATCAACGTTCTGGCGCCCTACGTGCTCACGGCCTTGATGGGGAAGCCCGACCGCCTCGTCTACCTGAGTTCGGGCATGCATCCGGGCGGGATCCCGGACATGGACGACCTGCAATGGACCAGCCGGCGCTGGAGCGGATCGCAAGCGTACGCGGAAACGAAGTTCTTGGACGTCCTGCTGGCTTTCGGCGTGGCGCGACGCTGGCCCGCGGTGCGGTCGAACGCCCTCGAACCGGGCTGGGTACCGACCCGTATGGGCGGTCCCGGTGCGCCGGACGATATGGCCGCCGCGCCCGTGACCCAGGCTTGGCTGGCGGTCGGGGACGACCCGGCCACCCATGTCACGGGCCGGTACTTCTATCACCAGCGCGAGAAATCGCCGGCGCCCGGCACCCAGAGCGTCGGGCTGCAGGAGGCTCTGCTGGACCGGTGCGCGACGCTGTCCGGTGTACCGCTGCCCTAGGCGGGCCCGCAGCGCCTCGGTGGAGCGCCCGAGGCCGGGGATCCTCAGGCGCGCACGACCGTCATACGCCGGCCAACACGCGGTCTGGACGTCCGGTGAAGCGAAGGACCGCCTCCGCGAACGCGCGGGCCTCCTCGATATGGGCGAAGTGGCCGCTCTGCTCGAAGATCCTGAGCTGCGCCCGCGGTAGCAGATCCGCCAGCAACGCCGCGTGGCGTGGGCCGAGGATGAAGTCGTCGGTTCCGGTGACGACGAGCGCCGGAACCTGCAGGGTGGCAAGGCGGTCGCGAACGTCGAAGGCTTGGCCATCGCCGACCAGCAGGGTCGCCCGGAGCCGGCGTTGCAGGGTCTCGAGGCTGTCGGTCCAGCGCCGGAAGTCCGAGACATAGGCCGGCAGGAGGTCGCGCAAGGCCGCCGTGTAGGCCGCATCCGTGCGGATGGAGGGAATCGAGGCCCAGGCCCTCTCGACCGCTTCGGCTTCCGTCGTGCCCGCATGGCGTGCCACGAAGGCGGCGATCTCAGCGCTCGCATCGGCCATGAAGGTGCCGCCCGTGTAGGCAGCGCCTGAATACAGAATCAAGCCCGCGAGTCCTTCCGGCCGCTTGAGCGCTGCCTCTAGCACCACGAAGGCACCGTGCGAGTGGCCGAGCAGGTAGGGATCGGCAATGCCGGCCGCGTCGATGAACGCGAGCAGCTGTTCGGAGAAGCGGTCTACGCTGTACCCCAGGGGATGGGTCGCGACGTGTCCGGACGATCCCGTGCCGATCGGGTCCAGATACACCATGGTCAGGTTCTCTTCGAGCAGAGGCAATCGCAAGTAGCTGGCCTCGATGCCGGGGCCGCCGGCATGCACGATGCAATAGGGTCCGATGCCTGAGACGTGATAATGTTGATCTATACCGTTCACGGCGATGCTATGCGCGCCAGGCGCGAGGATCGATGGCAAGACATGTCCTTTCGTATCCTGGGCGGCAGAACATCCAGCCTGCAGGCCAACATCTCTGGTCTTCAGCTTCTTGCAGGAATTACGGTGCGACTCTGTTCCTGACTCGGCGGCAGGCCTGGAGCCGTATGCCCACGCCTCGCCACCCGAAGCGCCATGATGTCCAGGGACGGCACGGATTCAGTCGGCCGACTTCGATCGTCCGCCAAGAAGGTCGTCATGCAGCATTCGATGTTCGTCTTCGTCTAGTAGGCTGTCATTTCACCGGATCAGATCATCGGCCCAAAGAAGCCGAGCGCCCGTGACTCGCTCTCGCCGGGCATGATCGAGCGATGCGGCGGGTCTTGATACCGAGATCTTCCAGCCTTGATGAGCGGCAGTCCTCCGGAAGCGCCGGGCATATCAAAGAGCGCGGATCTCGAAATCCCGCATCGTCAAATGGTTGTAAGCCGTTTCGCGAATGCAGCGCGCCCGCCGCGGTCCGGATCATCACGTCCGAGGATCGTCTATAGACGGATCTGCTTTCTTGAACCAGCGAGACCGAGCCACAGCACCAGATTTGAACGATAACGCACGCCGGACGGCTTCCACGGGTGCGAATTCCTGACAAGACTGTCCGACGTTGATGGTGGCAATGCCCTTGGTGCTCGTGTCCGACCCGGAAGAACCCCGCCAGCCTATGTGCTCAAGATTATTCGGCGTCCGGCCGAGCGACATCGATCCCGAGGCCGGACTGTGGGTCCAGCGATCGGGCCGCGCTCGTGGCTTGAGCGCGGTAGGCGCTTGGATCGCACCCGTAAGCGGCCTTGAAGGCGTGCGAGAAGTAACTGCGGCTGGCGTAACCGACGCTCTCGGAGATGACCTTTACGGGCATGGGCGAGGACGCCAGCAGCTTGGCTGCCAATTGAAGACGCGCCCGCTGCAGATACTCGATCGGGCCTTCACCGAAGGTGGCGGAGAAGCGCTCGGCGAAACCGGAACGGCTCATTCCACAGAGCGCAGCCAAGCTATCGACCGTATGCTGCGCCCCGGGCGCATCGAGGACAGCCGCGATCGCCGGAACGAGCCTCGGATCGCGCAGCGCTTCGAAGATCGGAGATCGAGCGCCTTTCTCCTTCAGATGGATCCGAAGCAGGATCGCGAGGCACTGCTTCATGAGTGCGCTCGTCACTTCCTGCGTTCCGAGACTTGGCTGGACGAGCTCCTCAATCATGAAAGCGAAAGCGTGACGTAATCTGTCACTGTCGGACAAATCCTCAATCAACGCATCGTGCAGCCGGTCGAAAAGACCGAGCGCGCCAGCATACCGCGCCGAGATGGAACCGCAGGCCAGCAAGATGTCTCGACTTCCATCGCCGGCGGTCAATGCGATGAGGCCGTCCGGAAGAGTTCTGCGCGCGTTTTCGGCCGTAACCGTTCGGGTGGCTCCAGCGAAACCAATCGAGTGCCGCATGCCACGAGGTGGGATCACCATGCAATTCGGTCCGAAGCTCTGAGGCTCCTGACCTTCGACCGCGATCATCCCGGAGCCCGCGAGAACGTAATGGACCAGGATCGCGTCGGCCATGCCGTTCTTCGCCAGCTCCCACCCGGTCTGGATCTCACAGAATGCGAACGCATGGACCTGTACGGACAAGGTCGTGAACAGACGTGAGAAAATATCGCAGGACATCGGACCTCTGCGTGCTCCTGTCAGTGCATCAAGATCGGCGTCGACAATCGATTACAGACGCCAACAAGATGAAGCAAACCGATTTTGTCGGCATTTGATGAATCTTATCGATCCCATGGCTCACAAAAGTAGCCAAATATTCGATGTAAATACACGAGGGATGCCGTTATCATGAGGGTGAACTCGATCATATCCGCCCCTCGCCTGCACCCATGGCCGGTGCGGGTTATGCACTGGGCGAACGCCGCGGCGATGGTGGTGCTGATCGGCTCCGGCTGGGGCATCTACGACGACTCCGTCATCATCCACGGCGTGTACTTCCCCAAGGCGATCCGGCTCGGGTCCTGGGCGGCCGAGAGCCTGCTCTGGCATTTCGCCGCCATGTGGCTGCTGGTTGCCAATGGCGGCGCCTATCTCGTCTACGGCGTCGCGACCGGGCGTCTGCGCGAGCGTCTCCTGCCGATCCGGCCGCGCGACATCGTGCAGACGGTCCGCGACACGCTGCGGCTCAAGCTCGCCCACGAGGACCTCACGACCTACAACGCCGTCCAGAAGATCCTCTACATCGTCGCCATCCTGGCCGGCATCGGCCAGGTCGTCAGCGGCCTGGCCATCTGGAAGCCGGTCCAGTTCTCGGGCCTCGTCGCGCTGCTGGGCGGCTTCCAGGGGGCGCGCTTCGTCCACTTCGCCGGCATGGCGGTGCTGGCGGGCTTCCTCGCCATCCACGTCGTGCTCGCCCTGCTCGTGCCGCGCACGCTGTGGGCGATGCTGACCGGCGGTCCGGTCCGCCGTTCGGCCGCCCCTGTCATGGCGCGGGAGGCGACGCGATGAGGTCGCCCTTCCGCCCCCTCAAGGTGCCGGATCGCGGCATCCTCGACGACCATAAGCCTCTGGTCCGGCAGATCGAGCGGCGCGGTCTGCTGCGCGGCGGCCTGACGCTGGGGGCGCTCACCATGCTCACCGGCTGCGACGTGACCGATACGACCGCGGTCGGTCGGGCGCTGCGCGCGGTCTCCGACTTCAACGACGGCGTCCAGGCCGCCCTGTTCGATCCCCGCAAGCTCGCGCCCGAGTACCCCGCCTCGCAGGTCCTCAAGCCGCCGCGCTTCAACGCCTACTACGATGTCGAGGACGTCAAGCCGATCGACGGCGAGGCGTGGCGGCTCGAGCTCGCCGGGCTAATCTCCGACAAGCGACCCTGGACGCGCCAGCAGATCGCGGAACTGCCCGAGCGGGAGATGATCATCCGCCACGTCTGCGTGGAGGGCTGGGACTATATCGGGCAGTGGTCGGGCGTGCCGCTCCGCGCGTTCCTCGAGCGGGTCGGCGCCGACCTCACCGCCAAGTACGTCGCCTTCAAGACGGCGGACGACTACCCGAGCAGCATCGACATGGCCAGCGCGCTGCACCCGCAGACGCTGCTCGCCACCCGCTACGCCGGCCAGGACCTGCCGGACCCCTATGGGTATCCGCTGCGCCTGCGCACCGCGGTCAAGCTCGGCTTCAAGAACCCGAAATGGATCACGGCCATCGAGGTCACCAACACCTATCCCGGCGGCTACTGGGAGAGCCGCGGATTCAGCTGGTTCGCCGGCCTATGAGCGCCCGCGTATGTCCGTGCGCCTTGGGCGCCGCGCTGCTGACCCTGACCGTCGTCGGGCCGGGGCGGGCGCAGACGGCCGGTCCCTCGCCGACCCCCGACCACATGCCGAAGCCCGGCATGACCGCCCCCGAGATGGCGGGCCGCGCGGCCGACCGGTTCCCCCAGCCCGTGCGCGCCGGCGATCTCCCCGGCCGCTTCCTGCTCCAGCCGGAGGAGTCCCAGCCCGTGCTCGGCCGCGTGACGGCCCTCGTCCGCCGCGACGACGGCGGCGCCGCCGTAATCGTGCGCCTCGACGGCGTCCTCGGGCTGAACCGGCTCGGGCTTCAGCCGGTGGCCTGGAGCGGGTTCGGATCCAGGCTCGTGGCCGTGCCGGTCGAGGCGGTGGCGCTGCTGGGCGAGTACGTCGCCCTCATGGGCCTGACGCCGGAGCGCCTGCGCGCGCTGCCGACCTTCGTGCCCGGCTCGGCCACCGCAATTCCGCCGGATGAGACGCTCCGCATCGGGATCGTCCGGCCCTTCCACTGATCACGGAGGAGTCTGGGAGATGGCACCGAGATCGACGTCCGGATCGTCCGCTACCTGCGCGATCGGCGTGATGGCCAAGGCGCCGCGCAGCGGCCGCTCCAAGACGCGGCTCTGCCCGCCGCTGAGTCCCGACCAGGCCGCGCTCCTGAGCGCCGCCTTCCTGCGCGACACGACTGCCAACATGCTGGAGGCGGCGCGCGCCGCGCCGATCGCCGCCTACGCGGCCTATGCGCCGCGCGGCGCCGAGGCGTTGGTGGTCCCACACCTCGCATGCGGAACACGGCTCGTCCTGGCGGACGGCGACATTCCGGCCCCGGCGGCGGTCGAGGGCTTTGGCCGCTGCCTGCTGCAGGCCGTCGGAGGCATGCTCGCGGAGGGCCATGCGGCGGCCTGCGTGCTCAGCGCCGACATCCCGACTCTGCCGACGCGCCGCCTCGTCCAGGCCGCCCGGATCCTGCTCGCGCCGGGAGACCGGGCCGTGCTCGGCGCCTGCGACGACGGCGGCTACTACATCCTCGGCCTCAAGCAGGCCCATGCCCGCCTGTTCGCCGACATCGCCTGGAGCACCGACACCGTCGCGGCCGCGACCCGCGCGCGGGCGCGCGAGATCGGCCTCGCCCTCGTCGAGCTGGAGCCCTGGTACGACGTCGACGACGCGGCCTCGCTCGCGCGGCTCAGCGCCGACAGGACCGGCTACGCCGCCCCGGCGACGCGCGCGGCCCTGGCGCGGCTCGCGGAGACATCGGAGGCCGTGCCGGCATGACCCGGCTTCTCGCCAGCCCCGTGCGCCGGCTCGCGGCGCTCGGCCTCGCGCTGCTTGTCGTGAATGTCGGCGCGCTCGCGATCCACGTGCCGGGCGCCGACACGGTCGGCTCGGTCACCCGCGCCAACGTCTTCGTCGGCGTCGTGGTGGTCGGCCTCGGGCTCTACCTGCTCGCCGTGCGCCTCGTGCTGCGGGAACGGCTGCCGCGCGCCGCCCTGTGGACGATCCTCGGCGTCGCCGTGCTGATGCGGGCCGCGCTGCTGCTGGCGCCGCCGTTCCTGTCGAGCGACATCTACCGCTACGTCTGGGACGGGCAGGTCCAGGCCGCCGGGATCAACCCCTACCGCTACATCCCGGCCGATCCGGCACTCGAACAGTTGCGCGATCCGGCGGTCTACCCGCTGATCAACCGGAAGGATTACGCCCGCACGATCTACCCGCCCGCGGCGCAGATGGTCTTCGCCGCTGTGGGCCAAGTCTCGCACGGCGTCACCGCGATGAAACTCGCGATGCTGGGCTTCGAGGCCCTGGGCGTGCTGGCGATGCTCGCGATCCTGCGCGGCGCCGGCCTGCCGTCGGCCCGGATCCTGATCTACGCCTGGAACCCGCTCGCCCTGTGGTCCTTCGCCTGCGACGGGCACGTCGACGCCGTGGCGATCGGCCTCCTCGGCCTGGCGCTGCTGGCCCGCACCCGCCATCGGTACGGGCTCGCGGGCGCGCTCCTCGGCGCGGCGACGCTGGTGAAGCTGCTGCCCGTCGCGGTGGCGCCCGCCTTCGTGCGCGGTGGCCGGCTGTGGCGGCCGATGCTCCTCGGGGCGGCCGTGATCGCGGTCCTCTACCTGCCCTATCTCGGCGCCGGCGCGAACGTGCTCGGCTTCGCCGGGGGCTACGGGGTCGAGGAGGGGTACGAGACCGGCGCGGGCTACTGGCTGCTCGCCGGGCTCGGCCATCTCGGCCTCAGCCCCCCGGGCCTGCTGCGGACCTACCTGGTCTGCGCCGGCCTGACCCTCGCCGCGCTCGCGCTCCGGATTGCCTTCGGCCGCGACCGGGCACCCGCGCCCGACGCGGTCGCGCTGTGCCGCGATGCCGGGCTCCTCGCAGCCCTCACCACCTGCGCGGCGAGCCCGCACTACGCTTGGTATTACCCCTGGCTGGCGCTGCCCGCGGTGGTCGCGCCGGCCCCGGCCCTGATCTGGCTCGGCGCGGCGCCGATCCTGTTCCTGATCGATCCGCTCAACGACCGCTTCCTCTGGCCGTCGCTGGTCTTCGTCCCGGCCCTCGTCCTGGCCGCCCGCGCGCTGTGGCAGGCCCGCACCGCACCCCTCGCCGCCCTTCCGGAAGGAACCGCCCGATGACGGCCTCAGCCGCCCTGAAGGACCCGCGCCGCTACTTCGAGGCGATCGGTACCGACCGCGCCTCCCAGGCCATTGCGCCGCCGGTCTGCCTCTATCTGGAGGTCACGAACCGCTGCAACCTGCTGTGCGAGACCTGCCCGCGCACCTTCGAGATCCTGGAACCCCCGGCCGACATGAGCTGGGATCTGTTCACGCGGATTGTCGACCAGGTGCCGAACGTCGCCCGGGTCGTGCTCCACGGGGTCGGCGAGCCGATGCTGGTCAAGGACCTGCCGCGGATGGTCCGCTACCTCAAGGATCGCGGCACCTACGTCCTGTTCAACACAAACGGCACCCTGATGCAGCCGAAGCGCTTCCGGGAGCTGATCGACACCGGTCTCGACGAACTGCGCGTCTCCCTCGACGCCGCCGACCGGGACTCCTACCGCAGGGTGCGCGGCAAGGATTTCTTCGACCGGATCGTGCGCGACATCGGCAAGTTCGTCGCGTTCCAGAAGGCGAGTGGCGCCACGACGCCCCGGGTCTCGCTCTGGCTGACGGGCCTCAGGGAGACCGTGGACCAGCTCCCGGCCTTCGTGCGGCTCGCCGCCGAGATGGGCGTGACCGAGGTTCACCTGCAGCGCCTCGTCTTCGACGAGGCCGGATACGGCATGGCCCGCGCCGACCTGTCGCTGTTCGAGAGCGCGCGGGCCGAGGAGAACGCGGCGATCGCCGAGGCCGAGGCCCTGGGCCGCTCGCTGGGGGTGACGCTCGACGCCTCGGGCGCGACCGAGCCCGGAATCAGCCTGAAGCGGCAGGACGACCGTGCCTGGGCCACCTGTCGGCGACCCTGGTCCCTGATGTACTTCACCGCCCACGGACGGGCGCTGCCCTGCTGCATCGCTCCGTTCTCGGTGCGCGGCTATTCCAACTACACGTTGGGCGACGCCACGCAGGCCACGCTCCGGGAGATCTGGAACGGCGAGGCCTATCGCGACTTCCGCACGTCACTCCTCTCCGACGCGCCGCCCGCCCCGTGCGGGAACTGCGGCTTGCGCTGGAGCCTCTGAGCGATGCACCCGGTCAGCATCGTCATCCCGACCCTGAACGAGGCCGAGGCGATCGGCGCGGTGATCCGCGAGATCCCGCCGGCCTACGCGGCCGACATCATCGTCGCCGACAGCGGCTCGACCGACGGGACGCAGGCCGTCGCGCGGGCCGCGGGCGCCCGGGTGATCGAAGCCGGGCGCGGCTACGGCCGGGCCTGCGCCCTCGGGGCGGCCGCGGCCGACCCGGCCTCGCGCGCGATCGTCTACCTCGACGGCGACGGCGCGGACCGCGGAGACCTGATCGAGCGGATCGCCGCGCCGGTGCTCGCCGGCAGCCAAGACCTCGTCCTCGCCTCGCGCACCCTGGGGAGCCGCGAGCCCGGGTCGATGCTCTGGCACCAAGTCCTAGCCGGCCGCCTCGCCGGCCTCGGCATCGGCCTGCGCTACGGCGTCCGCTACACCGACATGTGCGCCTTCCGCGCCATCGACCGCGCCGCGCTGAAGGCCCTCGACCTGCGCGAGCTGACCTACGGCTGGAACATCGAGATGCAGATGCAGGCCGCCCGCGCGGGCCTGCGCATCCGCGAGGTGCCGATGCCCTACCGCCGCCGTCTCGGCGGATCCTCGAAGGTCGCGGGCTCGCTCGGCGGGACGCTTCGGGCGACCACGCGGATCGGGGCGACCTACCTGCGCGTCGCCGCTAGCCCGGCCCCGAGATCGTAAGGCCATGGCGTTCGACGCTTACCATGCACCGGGCGGTTGGGCAGGCGACACACGAGAGGACGGCGCCCTCCTCAGATCGCCGAGACGCGGGCCCACGCCCGGGCGGTCCTTCGCGCTGGCGGCATATCTGGCCCGTTGGTCGACATGCGCGCACCACGACCTCGCCGCGTCGGACTCGCAGTCGCTCTCACTCGCCGCGCTGCTGCGTCTTGCCGGTCCGGAGGACATGAAGCGCTGGCGGAACGCGGACCTCGGCTACGCCGACCCGCGCGGCGCCTCCTGGTTACGCGCCGCGGTCGCCGAGCGGTACGTCGGCCTGAAACATCATGACGTGCTCGTCAGTGCCGGCGCACAGGAAGCGGTGGCCTGCGTTCTGCGCGCGTTGCTCGGCCCGGGCGACCATGCGGTGGTGGTGGTGCCGATCTACCAACCGTCCGAGCTCGTCGTGACGAGTTTATGCGCGGCGGATGGGGTCGCCCTGAATTCGGACCGGCATTGGGCGCTCGACCTGGACCACCTCGCCAGCGTGATCCGGCCGAACACGCGGCTGGTGCTGGTGAACTTCCCTAACAGCCCGACAGGTGCGACCATGGACCGGACGACCCTGGCTGGCTTGATCGACCTCTGCCGCCGGCACGGGCTCTGGCTTGTCAATGACGAGGTCTATCGCCAGACGGACGCCAACCCGGAGGGTGCCATCCCGCCAGTCGTCGACGTGTACGAGCGCGGAATCTCGATTAACGGGCTTTCGAAGGGTTTCGGGCTGCCGGGCCTGCGCGTCGGCTGGGTTGCCTGCCGAGACCGCGCCGTGCTCGAACGCGTCCTAGCCATCAAGAGCCTGTTGTCGAGCTGCCTCGCCGGCCCGAGCGAGGTCCTCGCGCATATCGCGTTGCGGGCCGAGCCGCGCATCACCGGGCGCGCCCGCGCGACAGGTCGCGGCAACCATCGCCGACTGCGCGCCCTGCTCGATCGCCATCCGGAACGGTTCGAGCAGGACGAACCGAGGAATCTGGCCTTCGCCTTTCCCCGTTTCCGCGGGCGGGAGGGCGCGGCCGCGTTCGCGCGGGCGGTCGCGTCAGAGGTAGGGCTGCTCGTATTGCCTTCAGTGTTGTGGCGTTCGTCGTTGGCGCCGGTCCCGGCGGACCGTCTGCGCCTCGGCCTCGGCCGGCGCGGCAGCGGTGCGGCGCTCGAAATCCTTGAGGATCACCTGCAACGGCGCTCGCACCGATGAGAGCCCGCCCGAAGCGCGACCGGAACGTCGCGAAACCTGTCGGGCGCCTGGGTGTGGTCCTGCGCGGAGCATGGCGAGTGACGGGACGTCTTGTCCGCGGGCTCAGGCTCGGCGTTATCGCCACTGCACTGCTCGCCCTGGGCATCCTGTTCCTGAACTACGGCGTGCTCTCGACGCCGCAAGCTCGCGCCTACCGCGACCTCGATCCGGCCGTCCCGGAGTGCAGCGAGGGCCTTCGGACCGGCTGGACCGTCCTCAGCGAGGTCGGCCGCGGCGCCCCGATGTCGTCCATGCTCGACGGCGACGGCTGGCGCGACCCGACCAACGACGAGGGCGCGCTCCGCGACGACCGGCGCTGGCGGACGCGACTACGGTGCGCCCTGCAGCGCCACGTCATATCGTCCGCTCGCGGCGAGCGGCCGCTGGAGTACACGCTCGGCTTCCTGGAGTTCAAGGAGGACGGCGAGCCCTACGCCCTCGTGTCGCGCGCCGGCGGCAGCGACGTCGCCATCGACAGCGCCATGCTGCGCCACGCGATGGAGGGCGAGATGCACGCCCGCGGCGCGTCAGCGACGGGGCTCAAGCCGGTCATCACGCAGCTCGACGCTCTGACGCAGCACCTGGCCACCGGCCGTCACTACGTCATCGCCTTCGTCCACGGCTGGCGCCACGATGCCCAGGTCGGCGACACCAACGTCGCGGACCTGCGCTTCTACGCGGCGCACGCCGCCCGCTTCCTGCGCGACCGTTGTCGGAGCGATCCCGCCGTCTGCGGGATGGACGTCACCGCGGTCTACGTAGGCTGGCGCGGCGCCCGGGTCGACGAGCGCGGCCTGCGCGACAGGTTCGGGGCGGCGCTCGGTGGCTTCTTCGGCGAGCTCTCCGCGGCTGCGACCTTGTTCGACCGCAAACCCGTGAGCGAGGCGGTCGCCCCCGCGGCCATATCAGCTCTGCGCACTCTAGAGGCGGCGTTGAGGCGGCCGGGCCCCGACGGGGCCGACCGGCACAACAAGCTCGTCGTGGCCGGCCACAGCCTCGGCGGCAACATGCTGGCGACTGGCCTCAAGGACGAGCTCCTCAAGGCCGTGCGGCGCCACCGGTTCGGCGAGGCGATGCCGCCGGTGCTAGGCGACCTCGTGGTGCTCATCAACCCGGCCGCCGAAGCGAGTAAGTGGACGGCGGTCCAACGCGCCGTGTGGGAGCGCGTCGCGACGCCTACCGACCCGGGCGCCACGCCCGGGGATGTGGCGCATGACAGCGGCCTGTTCCCGATGGACCAGCGCCCGGTGGTAATGTCGGTCACGGCGGCGCTCGCCTTCCCAGCGGGCGGGCTGCGGCCGGGCGATTGCGCCTGGATTGGCCTCGACGTCGACGACGGCTTCCAGGACGCCCGGGCACGCATCCGGCAGCGGCTCGCCGGCACCGACGCGATGTTCAACGCCGGCGTGGACTACGATTGGGCGACCCACGACCTGTTCCCGACCTTCAAGTTCGACTTCCGGCCCGCCGCGGGCTTTCTCGAACGAGCGGCCGCGCGCATTGAGCATAGGCCACCCCGCGGCATGAGTTGCGCGGTCCCACGCGAGGCGGATCTCCTCGACAGCGTTCTCACGTTACCCTTGCGGACCCTGTCGGTCCTGGCCGCGACCTTTCCGTTCCAGATCAGCCTGCCGGAGGAGTCGCACACGATCGGTAACCTCGACCCGCCGCGACCTGCCGCCGGCGTGCTCGCCGACGCGCGGCCCTCGGGTGCACCGTTCGGCACGACCCACGAGATGCTCGGCTTGGCGGCTACCGGCTCGGAGCGGCACCATGCCTACGCGACACTGGCCGACGCGGACATCGACTGCCCGCGCGCGAACGGCTGGTTGATCCGCGCGCGTCGACGGCGGGTGAAGGAAGGTGGTCTCGGGTGGGACAGCCAGGACTTGGCACCGCCGGAGGCCGGGATCGAGGGTCAAGGGTCGCCTGCGGTGCGCTTCCAGCACGGGCTGCCGTTGACCGGCATCGCCCCGGTCACGCTAGCGAACGATCCGTTCTGGAACGTGCGCGCCTTCGACAACGCGCTGTCGCGCCACGACGGATACCGGCTGTCGTCCTTCATCTGCGCGCTGAGCCAATTGGTCATGGACGACATCATCGACGCGGCACACGGCAACCAATCCGGTCTCTCGTTCCCATGACGATGAACCCTCGCGCCAAAGGGTCAGTCCGGCGTTGCGGGAGGCAATAACCTGTTACGACCCTCTCGGCGGACGCGTCAGGATAGCGGACGCATTGGTGGCGCGCAGCTTTTGGTGCTCGGCGACAAGGCCTACGAGGCGACCGAGGAAGGACACGCGCGGCTCGTCCGTTTTGGCACGCCGATCGCGGAGATGGGCGGACCAAAGGCCCATTCTGCAATCCTTGTCTAGACCGGAGCGAGCGGCGACCGAATCTCGCTTGGCGCTTGGGCACCGCGTGTGCCGCATTTGCGAGCAACTCGGTTGAATTGAGCGAATACGCGACAGCCAGGCGATCAGAGTGACCCGCAGGACGAGATCGAGCGCTGGCGTCAGACGCTCAAGAACGGCATCCTGCTCGAACACGCCTATCTGCCCGGCGAGCTGGAGGCGAGGGTTGCCGCCTTTGTCGAGCTCTACAATTATGCCCCCGCTCACGAGAACCTGGGCGATCTTACGCCTGCAGACGTCCACTCCGGCCGCGGCAAGGCCAGCTGTGTGAGCGGGCGCGGATCAAGCGCCAGACCCCCACGGATCGCCGCTTGCGCCATCACGCACAGGCTGCCTAATCTCTTTCCCCAAGTGGACCAGAGCCTCCGCTCCTGAGCGCCTCAAATCATCTGATGACGGGCAGGTCTGGCCTGACGTCATCATGATCAACATGATCTTTGTCGACAAGGAAGATCGGTCATTCGGTGACAGTCAGCTGTGGTGACGACTTTCGAAATCACCTCGATCTGAAGCCGCAGGACTGCCAACCAAGGGCCGGTTCGGAGAAGTGCCGACAGCTATCGTGACGACTGTCATGGATCGAGAGATCGTCCGCTTTTTCAGTGGCCCGTCTCCGAAGCGGACCGGCAGTTTTCGGCCATCAGCCGCCGCAGATCGCCTGCGTGAGCGTCTCAGATGGGTGGATTCCTGCCCGTCCGCTTTCGAGCGGATTAGCGATGAAGCAGACATCGCCGTTGCGCCCGAGCTAAGATCCGCAGCCGTTGCATCTTCAGGATGTCGCTTCAGCGCACCGCACCTGGCTCGTGGATCGGGCAGCGGTTGAACCGCTCGCGGAACTCGGCCGAATGCCGATAGGGGGCGTTGCGGGCGCGGTTGATGTTGCCGAGAGGCCGGTGCGCCGCAAGGCCGGTCCACACGCTGAACCGCATCTCCTCGTCCACGGCCTGGACCCGTGCAGGATCCCAACTGTCCTGCGGTTGAACCCGGACAATCCCGACCCGCTGGAACGGTGCCTCGTCCTCCTTCCACTCGACCGTCGGGTCCTCGACCGGCTGGTGTTTGAGGTCGCGACAGAGCTGCACGCGGAATTCCCACTCGCCGGCGATGCCGGTCATCTCGGATTGGACGGTCTCGCGGATGGCGTTCGGGCGGCTGGAAGCATCGATCTCGGTGCCGGTCAGGGCGGTCAGAGCTGGCGCGACGGGGGCCAGCGAGAACTTGGCGATGTAATCGCCGTACCGGAACGGGGTCAGGCTGTAGTAGGTCTCGCCAAGCGGGTCGACATTGGGCGCACCGCCCAGAGAGCCGATGGTCGGGCTGTCGATGCCCACCGCGTGCAGGGCCTTGTTGACGCCGCGCAGGACTGTGGAGGCGGCGACCTTCAGCCCCTCGGCGCGGTCCGTAGTGCCGGCCAACAGCTTGAGGCTGCCCAGAAACTTCTCGGCATTCGGTGCCTGGAACACTTTGCCATTGACCATGATGAAGTTCTGGGTCGTCCCCTCCGCATCCGGCAGGCGCTCGCCCTCGACATCCAGCACCTTGAGGGCGAGGCCACGGGGCAGGGAGACCGCATCGGGAAGGATGTCGCCGGCGTTGGTCGACAACCGCATGTAGACCTTATGCTGGCCGGGAGTGGCGAACAGTCCTTGGGCCAGCTCGGGGGGCAGGCCCGCATCGATCGTCAGAGCCCCTTCGAGGATGCCATGCGACTTCGCGTGGACCGAGCGCACGGCATGGCCCGAATGCTCCGCAACCCGGTTCAGGATCTTATCGAAGGTCTGGTTGAGCTGCTCGATGGTCTGCCCTTCGTCCGGCAGCACCGCCTCGACGTCGGGAGTGTATCGCACCGGTGATCGCAAGGTCTGTCTCCCGCTGGCGGCCTGGACAGAACACCCGCTCACCCGACGACGTTCCGGGTTGTGCGGCATTCAATCGCCCATGAACAAGATGTGGAACGGCAGGGGGCCGGCGCGGCTTGTCGGCGGTGCGGTCTTTCTCTCTGCCCAGGCGCGGCCGCGATCCGGCGGCCTTCCGACCCCGCGTCACGATCCCAGCCTTCGTGAAATCACCCCGCAGGCGGACGACACGTCGAGGATACGCCGATGACCTACCTTCGCTACGCCCCCAATATCGAGACGCCCGCGCCGGACGAGCAGAAGTCCATCGACGGCATCATCCAGGGGATGACCCAGCAGTCGCAGGTCGTGGAGAAGCGCGAGCACCGCGCGGTACGCGCGAGCCACGCCAAGAGCTCGGCCTGCATCGTCGGGGAGCTGGTCGTTCCGGAGAACCTGCCCCCGGAACTCGCGCAAGGCCTGTTCGCCAAGCCTGGGACGCACAAGGTGGCCGTACGCTTCGCGCAAGGGCCCGGGGAGATCCTGGGCGACCGTGTGTCGACCCACCGCGGCATGTCGATCAAGGTCTTTGGAGTGCCGGGCGAGAAGCTCCCCGGGCACGACGTCGACACTCAGGACTTCGTGCTCGCCACGGGCACGACCTTCCCGTCGGGGACCGCGGCGGGCTTCCTGCGCGACGGCACGGTCATCGGGAAATCGACTGGCCTTCCGGAGGGCGTGAAGAGCGCCGTCGCGGCCACGGCTCGCAACCTCAACAGAGTGCTGCACGCGTTCGGTACCGAGAGCGCCATGGCCGATTTCCTCGGCCATCCCTACAGCCACCCGCTCGCCGACAGCTACTTCAGTCAGGCCCCGATGCGGTTTGGCGACTACGTCGCCAAACTCGGGGCGGTCCCGGCTTCGCCTGCTCAACGAGACCTCGCCGAATGGCGCCTTGATCCGCACGGTGACGAGGATGGTTTCCGCCACGCGGCGGCGGCCTTCTTCCGCGACAACGAGGTGGTCTACGACCTAAAGGCGCAGCTCTGGGCCGATGCTGAGCGCCAGCCCATCGAGGACGCTTCGATCGACTGGCCGGTCGCGATCAGCCCGTACCGCACGGTGGCGACGCTGCACCTGCCCCGGCAGGACGCCTACTCCACCGAGCGTGTTCGCTACTTCGACGAGGTGATGACCTTCCGCCCCGCGCACAGCCTGGCGGCGCACCAGCCGCTGGGTTCGGTGATGCGGGCACGTCTTCAGGTCTACCGGGCGCTGAGCGACTTCCGCCATCGGGAGAACGGCGTAACCGCCGAGAACACCGCCTCGCCCGAGAGCATCCCGGCCTAAGCCAACTCCTTCCCACATCACGCAGAGAGGAACGACCCATGTCGCTTCAGGGCAAGACCATCGCCATCCTGATCGCCCCCCGGGGGACGGAGGAGCCGGAGTTCACCAAGCCCCGCGACGCACTGCTCGCGGCCGGCGCGACCGTCACGGTGGTCGGGCTTGAGGCGGGCGAGGCGGAGACGGTCAACAACGACCTCGACCCGGCTGGGAAGTATCCGGTCGACAAGGTCATCGACGGCGTATCCGCCTCAGATTTTGACGGTCTCGTCATCCCCGGCGGCAGCGTGGGGGCCGACAAGCTCCGGGGCAGCGAGGCTGTGGTCGGCTTCGTCCGGGACTTCTTCCAGCAAGCCAAGCCAGTTGGCGTCATCTGCCACGGGCCCTGGACGTTGGTGGAGGCCGACGTCGTGAAGGGGCGTAAGCTGACGTCGTTCCCGACCGTGAAGACCGACATCCGCAACGCGGGTGGGGAATGGGTCGACGCGGAGGTAGTGGTCGACAAGGGCCTCGTCACCAGCCGCAACCCGAAGGACCTGCCGGCGTTCTGCGCCAAGATCGTCGAGGAGTTTGCGGAAGGGCGTCATCCGGACCAGGCCCGCAGCGCCTGAAGCCGTCTGACGTCAGCTTCGGCATATGCGAGCCCCGGCGCTCAAAGCTGGTCGACCGAACACCGCTTTCCCAGACCAGCAGCCGTCCGGTGCTGATGCACGCACCGGACGGCTGCTTTATGGAGCTCTGCTTCCTCACAGCGACGGCTGGGTTGGGTCGCATGCGGAACGTCCCTTTGCGAGGGATCGGTCAACCTCCGCATCCCGCCCTCAGCGACATCTCCGCAGCCGCCGCTCCGAGGATTTTGAAAGCGGCCACTTCGAGGCCCGCTCAGCGGGGCTATCGCGCGTGAGGGATCGTCACGGCCAGGCAGTTTGGGTTAAAGTAGCATCCGGTTGGGCGTCCGATAGAAGGCGCCTGGGAGTTTGTAGGGAGCCAACTTGGCCGACGACGCCACGCTGCGCCGACTGCTCGCTGGTATCGCCCGGGGAGAGGCAAAACGGCTGGCCGAACTCTACGATCTCACGAGCCCGAAACTTTACGGCCTGATCCTGCGTATCCAGCGTGACCGAGGCTTGGCCGAGGACGTGCTTCAGGACGTCTACATGCGCATCTGGCAGGCCGCGGGCAGCTACAAGCCCGAGGCCGGGCCGCCGCTGCCGTGGCTCTGCACCGTCGCCCGCAATCGCGCCATCGACAGCGTAAGGCGGAAGGTCGAGCATCAGGGCCCGGAATTGGACACCGGCGAGGATTGGGTGGCGCGGCTGATCGATCCGCACGATGGGGCGGCAGATTTCATGGACCGGAACGCCCTCCTGGCCTGCCTCGGCCGTCTCGACCCCAAGCACCGGGACTGCGTCGTGCTGGCCTATTGCGAAGGGCAATCTCGGGAGGAGTTGGCGCGGCACTTCGACCGGCCGGTCAACACCATCAAGACTTGGCTGCACCGGTCACTCGCAGGCCTCAAGTCCTGCCTGGAGGCTGTCTCGTGAGCGGCAGCGGCCAGCCCGGCATGGACCCGACGTCCGAGCATGACATGCGCGCGGCCGAGTACGCCCTCGGGACACTCGACGCGCGGGAGCGGGCGGCGCTGGAGCGCGAGGCGAACCGAGACCCCGGCACGGCCAGCCGCATCCGCGAGTGGGAGCGGCGCCTGGCGCCGCTGATGGAGGCCGTGCCACCCGTGGCGCCGCCGCCGCGGGTCCGCGAAGCGCTGCTGCGCGCGCTGCCAGACGCTACCGACGTAGCGCGAGGTGAACTTCGCCACCTGCGGCGGCAGGTGAGGCGCTGGCGGATCGCCGCGGCAGGGTCAGGCCTGCTCGCCGCGAGCCTCGCGCTGTTCGTGGCAGTCGGCCCCTCACGAACCCCGGCGGGAGGGCGCTATCTGGCTGTCGTGCAGGGAGGCGGGGCGCTGCCGGCGCTGATCGTGCGTGTCGACACGCAGACCGGCCTCGCAGAAGTCAGGCCCGTCGGTGCCGACGCGCCCGCCGGGCGGAGTCTGGAATTGTGGTACGTCGGCGCAGGAGGGGCAAAGCCGCTCGGCCTGGTCGGAGCGGCGCCAAGTCAGGTGAGGCTACCGCAGGACACCGCACCGGACGGGGTAATCGCGGTCTCGGTCGAGCCGCCCGGAGGCTCACCGAGTGGCCAACCCACGGGTCCGGTGATCTACACCGGCAAGCTCATCGCCGAATGACCGGGCGCGGCGGGCACGTCTGCCGGCGCTCGCGCGATCTGAAAGGCCACGCACTGTCGAAGCCCGCAGCCCTCACGGGCCGCGGGCACTGCGCGTTACGGCATCAGCACGGCGTTGATGACGTGGATGACGCCGTTCGACTGCATGACGTTCGGGATGGTCACCGTGGCGGTGTTGCCCTTCTGGTCGGTGACGAGAACCTTCTTGCCCTGCACCTCGACGGCGAGCGGCTCGCCCTCGACGGTGGTCAGCACGCCCTGTCCACCACCCTTCTTGGCCAGCGCCATCAGGTCCTTGGCGGTGTAGACACCCGGGACCACGTGGTAGGTCAGGATCTTCGTCAGCGTCGCCTTGTTCTGCGGCTGCACGAGGCTCTCCACCGTGCCCGGCGGCAGCTTGGCAAAGGCGGCATTGGTCGGCGCGAACACCGTGAACGGGCCCGGACCGTTCAGCGTATCGACCAGGCCCGCGGCCTTCACGGCGGCGACCAGGGTGGTGTGATCCTTCGAGTTGACCGCGTTCTCGACGATGGTCTTCTGGGCGTACATCGGCGCGCCGCCGACCATCGGGTTCTTGGCGTAGGCCGCGCCGCTGGCTCCGAGGCCGAGCGCGAGGGTCAGGGCGAGCGCCTGGGCCGTGCGGCGGCCGGTGTTCTGAGTGAGCATCGTGTTTCCTTCAGTCCGAACCCCGATGAACGGGGCAGCGCGGGCCCTTACGAGGCCATCGGAGAGAAAGTTTCGTGGGATGAATGCAAACGGCCAGGAGGCGATCGCCTCTGCTCCCATCCCGTCTGAACGAACCTGATACCGCCACAGACGGCGCTTTTCAGCACCTGCCTTTGGATCAAGGATCACGGTCCGATTGTCATCCCAAGCCGAAGTTGCCGGCGGGCTGACGAACGGCCGCTCTGGAGAAGCGCCGACGGCGGTCCGGGCGGCCGGGTAGGGTCGGTAGGAGACCGTCAGCTCTTCCGGCGTATCAGCTTCAGAGCGGACTAGTCGAGTGCGGTCCTGAGGATGCATGCAATGGCTCGGACAATTTGTCCGAAACATTCCAGCGATTGCAATTTTGTCCAGGCGTCTAGCAACCGCCGGCAGATCGCCACGAGGGTGTACCCGGGGGCCGGGGGCGTTCCTGGGGTAGGACGATCGATGACGCCGCAATGCTCATTCAAGCATCGTTGACATCGAGCCGCATCGTATCATTCTAAGCAATGTCCGTTGCACAGAATGATACAGCACGACTCGATGGCGCAGAGCCGCTTCATCTCCTACTTGCGTGTCAGTACCGATCGCCAGGGCCGATCCGGCCTTGGGCTCGAGGCCCAGCGTGCGGCCGTCACCGATTATCTCAACGGCGGCGCTTGGACGCTGATTGCAGAAATTGTTGAGGTCGAGAGTGGCGCCAAAGGCGACCGACCGGAACTAGCCCGTGCCCTGGCGCTTTGCCGCGCGCATCGAGCGATCCTTGTGGTGGCCAAGCTCGATCGCCTCGCTCGAGATGCGCATTTCCTTCTAGGGCTGCACAAAGCTGGCGTCGACTTCCTCGCCTGCGACATGCCTTCGGCAAACCGCATGACCGTCGGGATCATGGCGGTGGTCGCCGAGGAGGAGCGTCGGATGATCTCAGCTCGCACGAAAGCAGCCCTAGCCGCCGCCAAGGCGCGAGGTCAGCAGCTCGGTGGCTTCAGGGGACGGGCTGGCACGGCCGCGGACACCGCCAAAGCGCGTGCCTCACTCAAACAGAACGCCGAAGCGCGTGCTCAGGCGCTGCTGCCGATCCTCGATCGCCTCGATCCCGACCGCGCGGGATCGCTGCACGCCATGGCGAAGGCGCTGACGGCCGAGAACGTGCCAACGCTCAGCGGGCGCGGTGCGTGGACGCCGACCGCTGTGAGGAGGTTACGGAGTCGCCTTGAGCTGACGCATCCGCATCGTAGCAATCCGTGAAGTTTGCCGATAGGTTCTGACCGACTTGCATCTGGTTTGTCTGATCTGTCTGATGGTAGCGACAAATATCAGACATGGTGTATGGCAAAATATTTTTGCGAACGAGCTATTGATTGCGACGTGATCGGCGTCATATACTACATAGGTCAGGGATTATGCGACGATGATACCGACTTTGAAGCAGCACAAAAGTGGATATTACTACATCCACTGGGTGGATGGCCGACACACGTTGAGAAAGAGTACAAGATTTAGGGACGAAGCTAGAGCAACAATATGTCTCGGTAAATTTATTTTGGGCGATTGGATGCAGATGATTATTAGGAACGCAGCAGTGCCGCCCAAATGAGAGCGCTCTGATGTTGCGCCGTGGGGAACTTCATAAGCTTAGTAGCTGAATACGAAAAATCTTATTATCATTGTCCGGCCGCGATCCAGATAATTCGCCCGATACTTGTCTGTGATAGTCGGTCAAGCTCGTCGGGCCATTGACATTTCAATCGAATATCCCGCCAGTAAGTGGTCCTATCTCGGCTTCGAGCTGCTTTAAGCGGATACGAAGTCTTGCTCTGAGCATATCTAGCTCGGCTCGATCCGGTGACGGCGCAGAGGGCGCCTCGCTCATGATGGTTTCGAGCCATCGCCGAGCCTCGCGAGCGTGATGCCTGTAAACCCGATCGCTCCTGCTGCCTGGCTTATGGGTGTGTCGCCATGCCTCCAACCGTGCCAGCTCCTCCGCCGTCATGGCCGCGATCTCGGCACGCCGCTTCCAGCGTTTGCGCGCCTTGAGCGCATCACTGCGCGGCTTGCCGGTTGGGATACCGTTCGGAAAGCCAGGCGTATGCCAGCCGGCAGGTCCGTCGCCCCGCGGGGTGGCGCCACCATGGAAGCGGCAGCGGTTGCGGCCTTTGGCCGGTGTCTGCCGACACGGCTCGCCGGTCGACTTCGCTTTCGCACCGCAGATCGGGTGCAAGTGACGCTCGGCGTTGAACCGTCGGATCGCCGCGTCCGCGATGGCGCGGAACTCGGCCGACTGGCGCCATAGGTGCGGTTTGCCGGGTGTGCGCCCGGAAGCCGGACGCCGTTTCATGATAGGACTCCATGCGGTAACGAGCTGGAGCTTCCACACCCCCTGATGTCGGTAGCGACCGTGTCGACATTGTCGCTCGCGCGCCACGAGAATGACCGAGACGGTTGGTAGACGAAGTGGGTAGGATGTTTGTATTTATATATGTCTCTGGGGAATTGGTAGCTCGCGCACGCAAGCGACAATGTCGACACCTCGCCCCTCATTGCGCCAGAGAATGATCCCAAGTGTGGACTAGACATCGTCCGGCAGGCTCCGTTGCGCTTGGACGGCGGCCTCGATCTTCGCTCGCTTTGCGGTGCGTTCCGCTTTCTCACGGACGGCCCGCTCGGCGAACCGCCGATGAACGTCCGGATTGACCCTCCATTCGCCGGGACCGTTTGACCCCGGAGACGCTGGCCGCGATACCTCAATCCAGGCCGCTTCCTCCAAATCACGCATCGCCGCGACGATCGCCGGCCGGTCCTTGCGCAGCTCCCGGTAAGCCCGTTCGATGTCGCGTGGGGTGAAGCGCTCCTTCTCCGGATGCGCGAGGATCCAGCCTGCGATCCAGCGCGCTGCCGTCGTGCGCTCCTGCGGCTCGGAATTGACCCGGTAGAAGTGCCAAGCGTGCTTGAGCAGAAATAGGGCGAACCGGCCCGCTTTGCGCATCGTGTTGGCCGTGACTTCCGCGTCGACGGGCACGCGACCGGCGAGGCTCCAAGTCTCCAGCGCGTGGAAGATGAGGGTGATCCGAGGTAGGAGTTTGCCCCACTTCGAGATATGGCCTTCCCAGGCGGCGGATGCGCCCGGGAGATGGGCTTGCCGCCGAATGAGGGCATCTACTCGATCCATGACCACGTGCGCCGCGTCCGACAGCCGAACGGTGCCGCCGGACATTTTGTCGATCGCCGCTAGGGCCTGAATTGCGCTCGCGTACTCGGCTAGGGCGCCGAGGTCGGGAGCGCGATCGACGAAACGGCGCTCTACGCCGTCCCAGAGCACGAAGAGTGTGCGCTGCCCCAATCCGTCGACGCCGAGGTTCCGGAACAGAGGTCCGATCCGATCGGGCTGTGACGATGACAACAGACCCATTAAGGCGGAGTCGGCGCGTATCGGTTTGGCTTCCGAGACGCGGTCGAGGATGATGCTTCCGCCATCGAAGAACTGCAGCGCACGGCCGCGGTCCCCGTCGCCGTTGCGCTTATACGCGCCGAAATTCAGAAACGAGACGTACTCGTCCACCGCGCGCATCAGGCCTCGCGGGTTTTGCTGATGTAGGCGGATCTGCTGTTCGGGTGTCACATCGTCGATCATGGTGCGGCGCCAGAGCGGAGGCGGACCGATCGGCGTCGTCTTATCCTTCTTGCTTGCGGCCTTCCTGGCCTCGTAAGCCCGATGCTCGTGCTCACTCACCTCCATGAGCTGTTTGTCGACCGCTCTGAGAGGCGTCAATGCGCTGCTGATCGTAGGGGATTTTGCACATCCTGGTGGCCCTACCAGCACGGTCCAAAGCGCTGCAGGCTCGGTGTAGGTTGGATCATGGCGCCGCGGCTGGATCTGTAAGGCGTTGCCGAGTGCGCCGCCCGCCACCGTCACGGCAGCAGCTGCAGCGAACATCATCGGTACGCCAATACGGTCTGCCTCCGTGCGCGCGTACATCTCGATCACGTCCGGCAGGCTACCGGAGGGTGGTGTCGACAGATCGGCCGGATCGTCGTCGCCGAACAGGTCTACCGGGTCCTCGATCGCTTCCGTCGGCTCAGTCGCGCTGTCCTCGATCATCTCGAAGAAGTCGCTCGGCTGTGCGTCCGGCTTGGTACGCCCGAGCGACTGGGTGTCCGGCTTGACCTGCGCCAGGGCGTTAGCGACCGTCCGGCGCAGATAGTACTCCGCCCGCCCATCGCCGCGGGCTTCGGCCTCCGCTTGGAATTTCTCGGGTGAGTATGCTGCTACGATCGCAGCGATCTCGGGAGGCACCAAGAAACCGGCGCGGATGACGGCTGCGGCCACTGCGAAGTCGCGCTTCGAGCGGTCGCTTTGTACCGTGTTCTCCTCTGCTAAGCACCTATCGAAGTACGGCCGCACCGCACGCGCGGCTGTCAGGCGCGCGATCAGCCCGGGATCCAGCTTTTCCGGATCACCAAGAGCTTCCCAAGCCGCCGAGAGATCGAAGTCGCGCCGCGCCTCGGCGGCTTCCCGCGTGAGGATCGGCGGCGCCAGGATCGCGAGATCTTTGAGTGTGTGCAGGCGTCGCGGATCGTCGAACACCTTGCCCTGCACCAAGGCCGGCACGCGCTTGCGCGCCAGCTTCTTCGCATTCGGCAGATTTATCGTCCCGGGAAGGCGGAACAGGTGTGAGACATCGTGGGTGTTGTCGCCGTCGTTGAGGTGCGCCAGGCCGCGCGCCTGCGCCTCGACGGCCAGAACAACCTCCGGGGTCGCCGGCAGCGGTTCCCGCAGCAACCACACGCCCTGGTACCCCCCGCCGCTATCGATGGCGGCACTGACAGCGTCACGCTTGCGCCATTCGACCGCCTGGGCGAACAGCCTCAAGCGCTCTTCGGTCAGGCCGCCGTCATCGGCGTTCGGATTGAAAACTGGATCGCAGTCGATCGCCACGCCGCGGATGCGCACAATGTCGGCCTTGCACACCCGGCCGTTCTTACCCTGCTGCTGCTCCGGTGGGACCGGTTCGTTCAGCGTGTAGTATAGGTTGTACCTACCTTGGCGTGCCTCGAGCCATTGGCTCAGCGCGTCACGCTGTGATGGCAACGCAAAGGTGGCCCCATGGCAGCCGCCGGTCTCCGGATCGATCGCCGCGACCGCGATGAGTCCTGAGCCGATCAGAGCAATGATAAAGTCGACTGCTACTTCTGTGTCCCATCGCGGTAGGGACAAGTTTGGCGCTAGGGCCGAAGCATCGACAGTGGGCACGAATGCCCCAGTGGTAATCGTTGGCCGATCGCCACTGCCGCCCTCAGGGGTGGTCGCGTCCATGTTGAAATCCCGAAGAGCTTATATTGGCCGACGCTCGCGCCTCGGCATGGGGGATACGTGGCGGTGGACCGGTAACCTTCGTCGGGTCACAGCAGTGGGCGCACGCTGGATCCACCGGCGGTCTATAATGGCAGACTTGTGCGGATCACTCGGTGCCTCAACGAAGCGCTGCTCTGGCTGCTTCAGAACGCTTGGCACGGGCCGCCGCGCCGCGGTTTCCCGGTCTCCACGGCTCAGCATTTGCAACGAGGGTCAGAACCCCGGCGGTCTCGACGACAACCCGGCCAGCCAGCCGTTTCAGTTGCAGTCGGCCTTCTGACGCCAGTCGGTAGATCGTCGTGCGGGATAGACCCGTGACGTCGGCGGCGACGTCCATGCGCAGGTGCGGCCGCTTCTGCCACGGGATGGCGTCGGAACGCTCCGCGGATCTCTTCGCCTTGCTAATCATGATGCGTGCCATGTCTGATCTGTCGGACGACATGATCATACGCGGCAGACAGAGACACGAGGCGCCGACAAAAAATCGAGCGGCCTAAGTCACTGTTCGGTCAGCCAAAAAAGCCAAAGACTCCAGTCATGGATTTTCCTCCGCACGCCGTCGCATCTCCCTGCGCGTTCGCGTTCGCTCGCGCTTGACCGAAAGCTCCTCGCGGTGGGGTGTTTGCTCTGCGGCGAGGCGCGCCGTCCCGGGCTTATTCTCGCTTTGGATGGCCTGGATGATGCGCAGCAGGGCAACGCCGTCCTTCACGGGTGGCCGGCCCCTCTTTACCTCGCGCCACTCGTAGACGGGGCTCGGCGGCCCGCAGGGCCGAACCTCCTCACCGCTGACGGGATCGATTACGAGCTTTGGCTCCCGAAGACGTTTGAAATAGAGCTTCCATCGGATCGGCTCTGCCTCGATCGGTGGCTGCGGCGGGACGTGTGAGCGACCTACGCGTCGACCGAGGATCTTTCCGTTCGCGGTGCGCTTGGTCTTCACGCTCTTCCGCGGCCTACTCATGCTGCAGCTCCGTCGACAGGCTTCAGCGTAGCGACTGCGCTCGGCGCCAAGGGAGTGACGGCTCGACGGGCGATCTCCTCCGTCGCCTCGACGATGTAGGCGGAGTAGTGGTCCTCGATCATCTGCACGCTTGTGTCGTGCAACGCCGCGACGAGTCTCACTGGTACGCCGGCGCTCAGTGCTCGTACGATCGAGCTGTGTCGCAGGCACAGCATGACTGTCCCAGGAGGCGCCTCTGCGCGGGTTCGAGCTTTATCCCATAGGCGCAGCGCCGCTGAGGCTGTGGCCCAAGCTTCCCGATCGACCCGTTCCCAAGTCACCGGTCCGACTTGTCGATGCCTCCAATGGAGCAGGAGCGGCTCGTGTCCGCGTCGGCCGGTAAGGGCGACCTGGAGCCGCTCGATCACGTCGGCTCCGACCGGCACGGCAATCGGCGTCGGGCGCTTACCGGCGCGACCCTTGTTCGAGGGTGGCACCATGATCCGACCACGCGCGACCTGCACGTCGCCCACAGTGATCCTGGCGACCTGAGAGTGGCGAGCCCCCGTGGCTGCCATGACCAGAACGAGCCGCCCGAAATCACCGGTTTCGTCAACAGCGAAGGCCGCATCGACGAGGCGGCGGATTTCAGTATCGGGCAGGACCTGCTTGCGCGCGCTCGACCCCGCTGAGTTCGCTTTCGTGCCGGCACGGATCTCGGCAGCGAGCGTCGCCGGCAGCACACGGCGGTGGTGTTCCGCAGCTGCGTTAAGCGCGGCGCGAAGATCATTCAGCAGCCGGTTGACGGTCGTGGCTTGCAACTCGCTCGACAGGCGCTGTCGCCAAGTCCGGATGGTGCTCGCGCTGAGCTTTGCCAACTGAGTCTCGGCGAAGGCTTGATCGGAGAGGACGTGCTTTCCGAGGCGCTTCTCGGCGTCCTTCCCCGCTGTGCGGGCACGCTCTGAGCGAGCGGAGACATAGGCCTCGACCGCCGTGCGCACACTCGGGACCTCGGCATCGTCCCCCTCCCCTTCGCCGTCGAGACGACGTACCTGAGCGCGCGCCCAGTCGATGGCTGCCGTCACGGCAGCGGGGTACGAGAGCGCATCCGGATCCGAGCCAGGATCGTCAGCTTGGGCGAGGCGTTGCTCGACGCGGTTCCCATCAATCACCAGCTTGACGATCCAGGTACCCGGTCCTCGCGCTGGCTTGCGGTAGCCTAGGCTGACGCCGCCTCGGCCTCCCGAAACACCCTGCCAGCGTGGGTTCTTGGCCGACGGAAGCCGGACCCGCTTAGCGACACTATCGAAGCTGCTAGGCTTTGCCATCGATCGGTCTCACAGATCGTCTCACACAGACGGTGAGACCAACTATGATAACGGGAGACAAAAAAAGCGAGTGCACAGAGGGGAATGGAGTGTGCGCCTCTGTCCGCTTTGTCTCGTGGCGGCCCTTTCACGGCGAAAACACGGGTTCGATTCCCGTAGGGCGCGCCAACAAAATCAAGCGCTTGGCTGCATCTGGCGGCCTGCCTAGCTTCTCTTGGGAAAAATTCGCGGCGAAATGGCTCCTGCCGTGTCCCCGTGGCTTGGCCTGTTCTTCATCGCCCTTGGATGCGCAGGCCGATTTCGCTGTTGCGGCCTTGCGCCCACTCTCGCAGCCTGATTTTCACCAACGGGCGGTTGCAGAGGGCCGGTGCAGGGCACCGGTCGAACGGCTTTGTCCCTGACTCTCGGCAATGCGGACGCACTTCTGCTTCCCCGCCCCCGGCTTCAGTCCCTCACGCGGGCGATGACCGCTACCGGGCCGCCGCCATCCGGCCCCTGATGCTCAGCGCCGCCGGAGACGAAGAGGTCCGTCCGGCCGATCGCCGCGGCGGCCACGCCGCCGACCAGGGCGCGGGCGTGCCGGGTGGCGTTGATATCGCTGTCGTCGTTCATGATGTGGCGCCGTCCCCGGATCAGGCCGTCATGGGAGGGCTCCGCTTTGGCGAGCAGGGCGATCACGCGCTCCGCCTCAGGAGGCGGCAACTGCCCCGCCTCCAGGAAGCCGAGGTCGGTGAGCACCCGCCGAATCGCGGACAGGTCGATGCCGTCGTCCATGACCCGGTGGGCGATGGAGAGCGGGCCGGTCCAGCCCTGGGCGTTGCCGAGCACGATGATCTCGTTGCGCATCAGCTCGATCCCCGCCGAGCAACTGGCGCGGCCGGAGAAGAGATCGCGTCGGGTGCCGATGGCGGAATCCGCGAGATGTTCGCGGTCGACCTCTCCGAGGGCGAGCGCGATGCCGAGCGCCGAGGCGCCGCGGGATAAGCCCATTGAGGCGTAGGTGTCGTGTGTGGCGACGCCGTGGCCCCGGGCGGCCGCCTCGGCGATCCGAGCGCTCGTCAGGAGCGGGCACTTCACCTGCACGAAATGCACGTCCGCGGGATCGGTGAGCCCCGCCTCTGCCATGGCCCGGCCGACCGCCGCCGCAGTCGCCTCGACCTGCGCCATCCGGCCGATCTCCTCCGCGCGGAACTCCTGGGTGAAGGCCGTGCCGATGGCGAGCGCCTTGCCCTCCGGCACCGCGGGGCCTTCACGCCGGGCGAGGACGAGGAAGTGCGGCGACAGCCCGCCTTCGGTGCCGCCGGACATGACGAGGGCGACCCGCGCTCCGACCTCCGCCGCCGTACAGCCGAGGGCGGTGGCGAGCGCCGTCTCCAGGGCCATCACCGCGAGCTGCCGGGTGAAGTCATTCACGCAGCCGTTGCCCTCGGTCTTGCCGAAGATCGCGACGATCTCGGTCGCGTCCACCGCCCCGGAGCCGACGAGGCCCATCACCTCGGAGACGTCGGCGGGATGCTGCGCGGGCACGCGGAAGACGAGGCATTCGGGCATGGGGGGACCGGGGTGGAACAAGAGGGGGCGCCGCCCTTCCACTGGGGCGATCCCGTCGTCTGTCCGCGTCCAGCGACGACAGGGACCGGCACGATCGGGTGGCCAGCAGGGGCAAGCACAGACCGGACCATCTTCGGAGAATCCCCGAGCCTTCTACTGCGCTGGAGAAGCAACGCGTTGATCGGCTCCCGACGCCGAACCAGCAGGATGGCCCAATCTGTGGTAGAAGCAGATCGTCTCTAGACCACTCCATGCCGCCGTTCCGGTAGCGACCCTGGCTGTGTCGAAACCTCGATGGTGGTAGCTCTGTCCGGCACGCCCGGGGGGCGGCATGGAACGGTTCGTTGTCGGCGCCGAGCGCGATCAGACGACGCTGTTCCCGCCTTATCTCGAAGATCGGATCGCCGAGGACAACCCTGTCCGGGTCGTCGATGCCTTTGCTGCCTCCAGGGGCACCCAAACGGAAAGGTGGCTCAGTGACCGAGAGGCGTGAGGCTACGAGCTACACCGCGTCTTCGCGGGCGCTACCGGCCTCCCGTCCCAGGCGAACCATGACCTCCCGCAGCCAGCGATGGGCGGGATCGCGGTCATAGGAGGCGTGCCACAGCATGGAGATGACGATCTCCTCGGTCGGCACCGGCACAGGGCTCGTCGCCAGGCCGAGTTGGGTCGCGAAGGTCGTGGCCAGCTCGTCGGCCATCGTGGCGATCACGGGCGCGGCCTGCACGTGAAACGGCACGGTGGCGAAGCGCGGCGTCGTCGCCGCCAGCCTCCGCGTCCGGCCCACCTTCGCGAGCGCCTCGTCCACCACCCCCGGGCCGACGCCGGTCAGGTACGTCAGGATGTGCGGGAAGCGGACGAAGTCGTCGAGCGAGAGCGGACCGCTCACGCCGAGCAGCCGGGGATTGAACAGGCTCAGGAAGCCGAAGCGATAGAGCGGCCGCACCTTGTGGTGGACCTGGCCCTCGGAGATCATGCCGACGGCCAGGTCGATCCTGTCGGCGTCGAGGTCCCCCAGCACGCTCCCGTAATCGAGGCCGACCAGGTGCAGGCGGATGCCGGGCGCCTCGCAGGCGAGGAACGCGAGCAGGCGCGGGATGAGACGTACCTCGACGCTGCCGGGGATGGCGAGCGTGAAGGACCGCTCGACCTGCGAGGGGGCAAAGTCGTCCTCCCGGAGGACGATGCCCTGGAATTGGCGCAGGGCGGCGCGGACCGGCTCGACGAGGGCGAGCGACCGCGGTGTCGGGCGCATGCCGTCCGGCGTGCGCGTCAGGAGCTCGTCGCCGAGGAGCCTGCGCAGGCGGGCAAGGCTGCTGCTCATGGCGGATTGCGTGATGCCGACCTTCGCGGCAGCGCGCGTGACGCTGCTCTCGGTCAGGAGTGCGTCCAGCGCCACGACCAAGTTCAGGTCGATGCCCGCGAGGTCACGGTGCTTGATCGTCATGGTCAGGTCCGCCGGTGGCTCTCGACCATGGTCTCGGCGACCGGACAATGCGGCATCCGACCGAGCGAGACCATCAGGCTTCCGAGCCGCATCGGCCGCGCCGTCGCGGCCGTCGAAAACCGAACCATCATTTACGGCGTAGATACCGGGTATCAACCGCATCTGTTTGATGAATGCGCTCCCCGGCCGCATCTCCTCCTCATCGAAAGACGGGCCACCCCGTCACACCGAGAGGATCGAGAGATGACCCACCGTACCATCACCCTCACCGCCGCCCTGACGATGACCGTGGCGTCTCTCCTGCCGGCCGCCGCGTCGGAGGTGACCCTCGACACCGCCGCGCACGGGGCCTTCTCCGTCCCCGCCGTCATCGGCGCGGCCCACCATACGCCGGGTCTCGCGCTGAGCGCCGCCGACGTCCGTGCGCAGGGTGGTCTCCTCGTACCGGCCCTCACGCGCTGGCAGGAGGCTCGGCCGGCCATCGCCTCCGTCGAGCCCTTCAAGGCGCCCGCCACCATCACCGTGGCCTATCGGAGCCGAGACGTCGCGACGCATGCCGCGCAGGTCCTCAAGCAGGGGGGCTTCGCGACCGCGGGCGTCGTCCGGTGGCTGCCCGACGCGCCTGTTGCGGTCGAGGCCAACACGAACACGGTCAAGCTCGGGTCGCTTGAGGCCATGAACTGAGCGAGCACGCGGACAGGCCGAGGACGGGCAGTCGAGGCCCGCCCGGCGAGCCGCCCGCTGCATGAAGTCAGGAGATCAGATCATGTCCGACCACTTCGCGTCGACCGAAATCGCGGTCGAGCACGTCACCCTTTCCTCGGCCAAGTCTTTCGAGGCGGTCCGATCCGCCTTGGAGGCTTCGGTGCCCGTCATCGACCTCGATTACGCCAAGCTCCTGAAGGCTGGACGAGTGGACGAGGCGCGCGACCTCCTCGAACGGCAGGCGCCGCTCTCGATCTTCGGCTCCCGAGACCATGGCGATGTGCTGCGCACCGCCGGGTTGAGCCGCAAGGTCGTCCAGTACGACATCGGCAACCCGCTGACGGCCGCGTCGATGACCCGGCACGCCGTTTCTGCCGCCTTGTACGCGCCGATCCGGGTGCTTCTGCGTGAGGATGCCGAGGGTGGCGTCGCCTTCGAGTACGACCGCCCGGTCAGCACCTTCGGCCAGTTCGCGAATCCGCAGGTCGACCGCGTCGCTGGCGAACTCGATGAACTGCTTCGGAGCACGCTCGCCGCGGCCGCCGCGTGAGGTGAGGCGCTCGAGAACGCCGCGGATCGGGGCCGAGTGTCTCCGTTCCGCGGGGCGCGCCGTGACGCGGCAGCTCTGTTCCACGCGCGGTTCCGACGCTTGTTCGGCTTCACGGCAGCTTCGGCCGCGACCAGACCGTCTCAAAGCCACCCCTCCGAGACGTTCGAGCGGTCGTTCGGTGGTGACAGAGGCTGGCTGATCGAAGGCAACCCGCTCGCGGCCGAGCAGAGCAGGAACGGACGCGCGTTTGGTAGGTCTCAGAACCGGAGGAATCGCCGGAAGCGGGCGATGTTCACGAGCGACACGAGGGACGAGGCCACGTAGGTGAGGGCTGCGGCGCGCAGTACGGTGCGGGCGCCACGCATGTCGTCAGCGTCGAGGAAGCGGCCCGTTTCCAGGATGGGCAGAGCCCGCCGGTAGCTCGCATCGAGCTCGACGGGCAGCGTCAAGAGGTGAAACACGAGGCGAACGCTGAGGAGCGCGATGCCGAACCCGACTTGCAGGGTGAGCAGGGCGGGGGATTTGACGACGGCGAGCATGATGGGCGCGGTCATCATCACCAAGCCTGCGGCAAGCTCGAAGCCCTGCACGACCGGCGCGAAGGTCACCCGCGCCGCGAGCAGCCGGTCCCCCGCCGCGTGCTGGAGCGCGTGGGAGACCTCATGTGCCGCCACCGCGACCGCCGTGATGGAGCGGCCCTCATGGTTCTCCGGTGACAGGCGCACGACGTTCGCGACCGGATCGTAGTGGTCGGCCTGCGCGATCTCGACGGGAACATGCTCGAGCCGTGCCAGGTCGAGCAGATGGCGGGCAAGCTCGCCGCCGGTCCCGGGCAGGTCCGGCCGCTCGGTGGCGTGTTGCCGCATCACCCGGCGCACCCACCACTGGGGGCCGAACACGAGACCGAACAGCAGGGCGGCGCCGAGCGCCAGGAGGATCGGCATACCGGGTATGTAGGCGCGGGGCCGAATCCGCGGAAGCGCGGCGCTGGCTCGACCGCTGGAGCCACAGTCGTGGATCGACCTGTGGCTGAGGCGTTCGCGCTTCGGCCGTCCGGCGGGTCACCGCGGCGGTCGACGAGGTGCGCGCGGCGTCGAGCGGTGGCCAGTCCGCGCTCGATCAGGGGCGCACGGCCGGCGTCTCCAGCGGCAGCGGCGCGGCGCGCGTCGCGAGGTAGAGTTCGAGCGCAACATAGTCCGGCGCGCCGTACCCGAAGGGCTCGGCGCGCATGCCGGTGAGGCAGTTGCGCAGGCGCCGTTGCAGCGATCCGAGACCTTGCCATTCGAGGCGGTAGAGCGGGTAGCCGGTCGGGTGTCCCTGCGGGATCATCGCTGCGCCGAGGCGGTGACCCCGATGGTCGTCGTGGCAGATGGCGCAGGACAGGCCGAGCTGGCCCTGGCGCGTCTCGAACAGCGCGCGACCCGCCGCCCGCGCGGGCTCGAGCCGGGGATCGTCCGGCGGAGCGATCGGCAGCCCGCGGGACTGCGCGGCGACGAAGGCCGTGAGCGCCAGCAGGTCGGGGCTCTCGTAGGCGAGGGCCTCGGAGCCCTGATGCTCGCGGCGGCACGCGTTGACGCGAGACTGGAGGTCGATGGGCCTGCCCGTCCGCGCGTCCCAAGCGGGATAGCGTGCCGCGACGCCCCGCATCGTGGACGAGGCCTCGCCGTGGCAGCCGGCGCAGGCGAGTCCCCCGGAGATGGGCGCCTTCGCCCAGAGGTCCTCCCCGTCCGCGACCGCGAGCATGCCGGGATTGGCCCCGTCGTCCCGCTGCATCGCCTGGATCTCGGGGCTCATCTGGTCGAAGCCCGAGCGTCGCTCGGCCGGCGGGACCGGCTCCGACCGCGCGAGAGGGCTGGAGAGGAGCAGCGCCACGAGCGCCGTCTGCAGCGGGGAGCCCGAGCGGCGCGGCACGGCGGAGACTCAGGCCACGGTGATCGCCGCGGATTCGGTCTGATCGAAGCCGCCATCGCCGCGCCACGTGAAGCTGAAGCGGCCGCTGCGCGTCGCGACCCAGGTGAAGGTCAGGTAGGGGTTGGCCGCCGAAGCGGGAAACAGCTCGGCCCGGAAGATCTCCTCGTCCTCGAAGCGGCAGACGAAGTCCGTCACGATGTTGCGCGGCAGGATCCGGCCATCGGCACCGGGGCGGAAGCCCGTCTCCATCGGGTGCGAGATCAGGGTCCTGATCGTGATCGTGTCGCCGGGCTCGGCGGTCTTCGGCAGGTTGATCAGCGTGCGGGCCATCGGGGTCAGCCCTCCAGGCAGGCGGCGAGGGTCACGATGGCATCGGCGCTCGCCGACCAGTAGGTCCCGTCGCTCATCTCGGCGATGGCGGTGATGCGCTGCGTGTCGGCGAGCCGGATGCGTGTCGAGACCTGCGCGCGGCCGGCGCCCGGCCGCAGGTGGACCGTCACGACGTTCGGCTGCGGGTTCCTCTCGTTGAACACCCCGATCCGGCGCACGTGATCCTCGGGCGTCATCGCGCTCTCGACGGCGACGGTGAGCGGCACCGTGTTGCCGTTCTCCACGAGCGGCGGCAGGTCGAGGGTCACCCGGCCCGGTCGGATCGGGTTGTCACCCGCGAAGCGTCGGATGGCGGATTCCGTCGTTTCCGTGCGCGGGAGCGTCGCCGCGGCGGCGGGGCGCAGCGCGACGGCGAGCGCGGTGCCGACAGCCCCGGCGAGCACGCCGCGCCGGTCCATCGAACGCGCGCTCCGTCTCCTGTGCCTGCTCATCGACCTTCCTCGGGACCCGCCTCGCGCAGCGTCGCCAGGAAGGCGACGACATCCTCGATCTCGGCCGCGCTCAGGATCGGCCGCCCCTGCCACGGCCGCCCCACGCGGGTGAGCCCTGTCAGGCTATAGTACGGTGGCATGATCGTCTCAGGGTTCAAGACCCGTCCGTCCACCAGCCGCAGGCGCAGCTGCCCCGAGCCCAGCCGCCCGCCGACGCCCGCGAGATCCGGGGCGAGGTTGCCCTGGAACCGCTCCTCCGGGAAGGGCCCGGTATGGCAGAGAAGGCAGAGCCCGCGGGTCCGGTCCACGACGATGGCCCGGCCGCGCGCGGCATCGCCCGGCGCGCCGGTCAGGCTCTCGGGGATGGCGTCGCCGACGATCGCGGTGGGGACCAGGCCCTCCCCGGCCTGCGCCGGCGGGGCGGCGACTGCCAGCACGAGCATGGCGGCCACGCGGCCTTCCCTCATCCGAACACGTCCCGGGTGATCGTCCGGTACCAGCTCTCGCCGTAGGCCGCCTCCTGCGCGCGCACCGCGTCGGGCGCGTCGAGGGGGCTGATACCGCCGGCTCCCGGAACGTCCGCCAGGAGGCCGTCGGTCGGGCGGAAGACGCCCGCGATCGAGATGCCGTTGCCCGGTGCGACGAGGCTCCAGCAGGTGTTGATGAGCCTCGGGCTCTCGGGCTCCCGTCCGGCCATCAGGTCGATCACCGCCTGCGCGCAGACTTTGGCCTGCGCGTTCGCCGAGAAGGCGGATTTCGGCATCGCCCCTGCGATCGCCGCGTCGCCGATGACATGGATGCCCGGCACGAGGCGCGATTCGAAGGTCACCGGATCGATCGGGCACCAGCCGCTGCGGTCGGCGCAGCCGGCCTGCGCCGCGATGGGGCCGGCGCGCTGGGGCGGGATGATGCACGCCACATCGGCCTTGTACTCGGCGAAGTCCGTGCGAACGACCATCGCGGCGGCGTCGACCTCCGTGACCGCACCGCCCGAGGCGAGCGGCACGTATTCGAGCACGTCCGGGTACAGCTTCGCCCAGGCCGCCTCGAACAGTTTCTGCTTCGAGAACGTGTCCTTGGCGTCGAGCAGGACGAGCTTCGCCTTCGGCTTCCGGGTCTTCAGGAAATGCGCGATCAGGCTCGCGCGCTCGTAGGGGCCGGGCGGGCAGCGATACGGGTTGGCGGGTGCCGAGAGGACCACCGTGCCGCCCTCCGGCATGGCCTCGAGCTGGCGGGCGAGGAGCACCGTCTGCGCCCCGGCCTTCCAGGCATGGGGCATCGCCTCGGCGGCCTTCGCGTCGTAGCCCGGCACGGCGTCGAAGCGCAGCGCGATGCCCGGCGAGAGCACCATGCGGTCGTAGGGCAGGACTGTGCCGTCGCCGAGCGTCACCCGGCGCGCCACAGGGTCGACCGCATCCGCCGTTCCGCGCACGAAGCGGAGCCGAGCCCGGCCGAGGGCCTCGTAGCCGAAGGTCTGGGCCTCGATCCCGCGCAGGCCAACGACGACCGCGTTGCTGCCCGTGCAGGCGACATAGCGCTCGGCCGCCTCGACCAGGGTCACGTCGACGCCGCCCGCGGCGAGGCAGCGCGCCGCCGTGGCACCCCCGAACCCGGCGCCCACGACCACGACGCGCGGCGCTGTGCCACCGAGGGCCGGGCGCGCCAGCGCGGCGGCCGCGGCTCCGCCGATCAGGGCGCGGCGGGTCGGAGAAGGAGCGCGCATCACCGCGATCCCTGCGCCGCGAACCAGGCGGCGATGGCCTGGCTCTCCTGCGCGCCGAAGCCCTTGGCGATGCGGTTCATGAGCGTCGCCGGGCGCGCGCCGGTCCGGAAGGCCTCGAGGGCGCCGACGATCTCGGCTTCCGGCCGCCCCGCGAGCACGCCCATCGCGGAGCCCTCGGCGTGGCATCCGGTGCAGGACGAGGCGCCGGGCGGCGGCCGCATCTCGGCGGCGCACGCGCCCGTTCCCCCGGCGAGGGCGGCGAGCAGCGCGAGCGCCGGCGTCATCGCCCTCATGCCCGGCGGAGATCCGTGTCCTTCAGCGGAAGCTGGCGGACGCGCTTGCCGGTCGCAGCGAAGATCGCGTTGAGCACGGCCGGCGCGGCGACCGCGATCGTCGGCTCGCCGACGCCGCCCCAGAAACCGCCGGACGGCATCAGGATGGCCTCGACCGCCGGCATCGCGTCCATCCGCATCACGGGATAGCTGTCGAAGTTCGTCTGCTCGATGCGCCCGTCCTTCACCGTGCAGGCGCCGTACAGCGCGGCCGAGAGACCGTAGACGAAGGAGCCCGCCACCTGCGCGTCGATCTGCTGCGGGTTGACCGCGTGGCCGGGGTCGGTCGCCGCCACGATACGGTGGATCTTCAGCTCGCCCCGGTCGGAGACCGAGACCTCGGCCGCGCCCGCGACGTAGCTCCCGAACCCCATCGTCTGGCAGATGCCGCGGTAGACCCCCTCGGGCGGCTTGCTGGCCCATCCGATCCGCTCGGCCACCGCCTGCAGCACGGCCCGGTGCTTCGGGTGGTTGTCCATCAGCTTCAGCCGGAAGGCGAGCGGATCCTGACCGGCGGCGTGGGCCAGCTCGTCCATGAAGCATTCGAGATAGATGGCGTTCGGGTTCAGGTTCACGCCCCGCCAGAAGCCCGGCAGGATGTGCGGGTTGCGCATCGCGTGATCGACCAGGATGTTGGGGATCGTGTAGCCGATCGCGGCCTCCGGACCTCCGGGGTTGAGACCCTGGAAGGTGACTGGGTCGCGGCCCTCGACCATGCGCTGGGGGGCGACCGAGGCCAGGATCGACTGGCCGGAGATGCGCATGTGCAGGCCGGTCAGGTTGCCGTCCCCGTCGAGGGCGGCGCGCATCCGGCACTGCGTGACCGGGTGGTACCGGCCATGCGTCATGTCCTCCTCGCGGGTCCAGATCAGCTTGACCGGCGTGCCCGGCATCTCCCTAGCGATGAGCACCGCCTGACGCACCCAGTCGTGCGTGGCGCCGCGCCGGCCGAAGCCGCCGCCGAGATGGATCTTGTAGACCTCGCACGACGTGGCCGGCAGCCCGGCGGCGTCGGCGGTCGCGGCCAGAGCCGCCTCGCCGTTCTGCGTCGGCGTCCAGACCTCGCAGCGCTCCGGCGTCCAGAGCGCGGTGGCATTCATCGGCTCCATCGTGGCGTGATTCTGGAACGGTACGCCGTAGACGGCCTCCACCACCTTGGCGGCGCCCTTGAGGGCGCCGGCCACATCGCCGGCCTTGTTGCCGACGAAGGCCTGCTCGGCGTCGAGTCCCTCGCGCAGGGTCGCCGCGATGGTCTCGCTGGAAACCTGCGCGTTCGGTCCCTCGTCCCAGACGACCGGAAGGGCGTCGAGGGCTGTCTTGGCGCGCCAGAACGTGTCGGCCACCACCGCGACCGCGCTGTCGCCGACCTGGAGCACTCTCCGGACACCGGGCATGCCCGACACAGCCGCGGCGTCGAAGCTCCTCACGCTGCCGCCGGTCACCGGACAGTCGCGGATCGCGGCGTTGAGCAGGCCGGGCAGCTTGAGATCGATCCCGTAGACCTGGCTGCCGTCGAGCTTGGGCAGGGTGTCGAGCCGCTTCAGCGGCTTGCCGGCGATGGTCCAGTCCTTCGGATCCTTGAGCACCACGTCCTTCGGCGGCTCGATCCTGGCCGCCTCCGCGGCGACGGCGCCGTAAGTGATGCTGCGGCCGGAGGGGCCGTGGGTGATCACGCCCCGCTCGACGCGGCACTCGGCGGCGGGTACGCCCCAGCCCTTCGCGGCGGCGGCAACGAGCATCGTGCGGGCGGCGGCGCCGCCTCTTCGCACGTATTCGTGAGAATCGCGCACGCCGCGGCTGCCGCCGGTCGAGTAATCACCCCAGACGCGCTTGCGGGCGAGGTTCTGGCCCGGGCTCGGATACTCGGTGGTGACCCTGGCCCAGTCGCAGTCGAGCTCCTCGGCGACGAGTTGCGCGAGGCCGGTGAGCGTGCCCTGGCCCATCTCTGAACGGGCGATGCGAATGACCACGGTCTCGTCCGGCTTCACCACGACCCAGGCATTGACCTCCGGCGCGGTGGGCGCCGCGTCGAGGGTTGCAGCCCGTGCGGGGAACGGGATGTGGAAGCCGAGGGTGAAGAGACCGGCGCCGGCGAGCAGCGTGCGGCGGCTGGGGCGGGCAGCCTTCGGGGAGGCCTTGGATTCGAGGCTCATCTGCTCGTCCCCCGTCAGCCGGACTGGCCGCGCTCGGCGGCGATCTTGATGCCGGCGAGCACACGGTTGTAGGTGCCGCAGCGGCAGATGTTGGTGATCTCCTGGCGGATCTGCTCCTCGCTCGGACGCGCGTTCTGCGCCAGCAGCGCCGCCGAAGCCATGATCATCCCGGGCTGGCAGAAGCCGCATTGCGGCACGTCGAGCTCGGCCCAGGCTTGCTGGACCGGATGGCGGGCATCCGGCGCTAGCCCCTCGATCGTGACGATCTTCTGCCCCGCCTCGATCGCCGAGAGCGGCACGGAGCAGGAGCGGACGGCCGCCCCGTCGATATGCACGGTGCAGGCACCGCATTGGGCGATGCCGCAACCGTACTTGGTGCCGGTCAACCCGATCTGCTCGCGGATGACCCAGAGGAGCGGGGTGTCAGGCTCGGCATCGACCTCACGCACGACGCCGTTGACGTTCAGTCGTGCCATCTGACCCCTCTCCCGAACGAGATTATGTATCCAGTATCCCCAAAGCGGGGGAGGCCTCAAGGGAGGGCGTGAGCGACCGTCGGCAGCAGCCATCCGGCGCTCGGACAGGTCGACGTCTGCGACCCGAAGGCGCCAAGGCTCTCGGAGCCAAAAGCGTGACCTCTCCTGCCATCGAACCGACTTCCCGCAGATCCCGGCCGCCGTCAGCTGGATCGGAACCGAGCACCGAGCCGTGGCCGCTGCGCTGGCCTGACGCTGTTCTCCGAGCGGATCGACGCGCATCCTCCCAGCCACACGCCTCTGCTCGACACCTTCAACGATGCTTCGCGTACATCTGAAGACCATCATCCACCGCGAGACGATGTCCGCTTCTGGAATACCGGCGCTGATCGCCGAATGGCCGTGACGAGTGCGAAGCCGAATGCCCGGTTTTGCGAGTGACAGTTATCGGTTGAGGCGAAATCTGGCCGAAAGCCGCCGGTCCGCTTCCGGGAAGGAGCGCCAGAAAAGGCGGACGGCCTTCTATCTACCCCGATCAGACACAACAGTTTACCATCCGGTGAGCCGAGAGCGGGCAACCTCTCACCGCTTCGCTCTGGTGCCATCGTGCACGTCTCCGCAGGGCATCAGCGTGGACGTGGCCGCCCCCGTTCCACCTGCCTGTTCTGAAAGTCGGATGGATCGCGGGTGGATGACCTGAAGAAGGCGTTCGGAGGAGCCTGCCGCCGGGTGGGATCGAGTACTTCCGCTTCCATGACCTGCGGCACAGCTTCGCCAGTTGGTTCGTGCAGGACGGTGGGGATCTCTACGGCCTCAGCCGGATCCTACGCCATGCCAAGCATCAGATGACGGCGCGATGCGGTCATCTGTGGACCGAGGATTTGCACGAAGAGCTTGAGCGTGTGGCCGAACGGCTGTCACGCAAAGGGTAACAGGAACTCTGGACGGAAGCTGACGAATCGTCGGCGATAGTAGTGGAAGACTATCCGGGATGATGGGCCAAGCCGTTGATCTAAAACGGTCTAAAATCATCCGAGATAATTGGCAGGAATGCCCCGCCATACCTCGTCACTCCGAGCTGTTCCGGACGAACGGATCCTTCTCCTTGGGTCCGTACGGTCGCCGCGCCTAACCGCTCGGGTCAACATCGGTTCCGTTCTATCTGCTGCGGCGTAACGGCCGAGGGCTCCGTCATCAGCGGGGCGCACTAGTCGTTCACTCTGCGGCTGTCAGCCCATTCCGAACTCGCGCTCAGGGCGGCGCGATCGAGGGCGCTCTGCACATATGCCGGCGATGCACCGAGCAGGATGAGACGGCATCGGCCCGGCGCAGATCGTCGGCAGAAACCTCGAAATTTGATTTGATGCGCGGTTCTATGGCGGAAATCAGCAGTTCGGAACTGGTTGATCGAGCCATTGTTCTGTTAGGTGTCAATGAATGTGGGTTCGGGCCGGTGCGGCGCCTCGCCTGCACGCCCGCGAGGTTCGTCATGCCGGGATCGAGATTGAGGGTGGTCGTGCTCGGCGTCGCATCCTTCTGGTGCGCCACGGGCGTCCTGGCACAAGGTGCCCCCGTCCCGAACGTCAACGACTGTACCTTCATCCGCGATCCGACGGCGCTCCGCGATTGCATCGAGCTCTACGAAGGCCAGCGCCTCGCACCCGGCCCGCGGCCCGCGGCCTTCCAGCAGCCGCCCGTGATCGACCAATCCCTGCTCGACGCGGCGGGCCCGATCCCGGCGACCGGCGTGTCCCGGCGCGGGAAGCGGCGCAAGCTTCGGCAGAGTCGCCGGCCGGCCACGCCGGCCCAGGCCGTCCAGGTCGAGCAGCTGGCGCCGCCTCAGTAGACCGCCTGGACCAGACAGGTGCGTCCCTGGCCGTTCAGGACCGCACAGAGGGCCTGCTCGGATCGCGGTTGCTGCGACTGAGCCGACAGGCGCCTAGCCCCCCGCTTAGCTGACCGGTCGCTCGCAGCCGCCATGCTGCGCGTGACCGGTCTCGCCTCGAACACGGGCGAAGGGCGCGCCGTCGGATCGGCGGCCCAGCCGGCGACCGGGCCGAAACCGCGAGGGTTCGAGAAGAGCGACGGGGCGCTCAGGAAGGACCGGCCGCTCTCTGCCGCCCATTCCTCGACGGTGCGGCCGGTGATCCGGACCACGTAGTCGCGCGTCTCGGTGGGCATGCCCGAGCGACCCTCGAGCCAACTGCGCACCCGCTGCGGCCCGGCATTGTAGGCCGCCGCGGCCAATCCGAGATTGCCGAAGCGCACCCTGTGTTCCCGCAGCAGCTCGGCTGATTTCGGGATTGCCTCCAGCGGATCGAACGGGTTGCGCACGCCGCGCTCCGCGGCGGTTCCCGGCATGAACTGGGCGATGCCGAGCGCCCCCACCGGGCTCACGGCGTTGGGATTGAGGCCGCTCTCCTGGCGCAGCAGGCGCAGGAAGAAGTCGCCGGGCAGGCCGTTGGCGGCGGCCGCGGCGGTGATCAGGGCGTGCATCCCGTCTCCGGCCTGCGGGAACAACAGGGCGGTCGCCTCGATCGGCCGGAACGCGCCGCGGCCCAGAACCATCAGGTCGGCGTTCACCGGCGCGATGATCGGTGACGCCGGTCCGTCCGCGTGCCCGTCCGGCAGTCCGAGCGGCGGCGGCGCCGCGATCGGCGCGAAGGGCGTGAGGGCGGCGACCTCCGGGACCGCCGGGCTCCGGACCGTGCTGGAGGCTCGCGAGGCGATCACCGGCGTCAGGGCGCCGGACACGACGAGGCAGAAGGCCAGCGTGCCTCGCACGCCCCTCCGGCGGCGGCCGAACATGTGCGTCGGTGCGACGGGCAGGCTCATGGCCGATCAGGACTTCACCACCAGCGGCCCCGCCGCCACCGTCGGTCCCGGAACCTCAAGGGGCGTCGGCCGATCGCGAGCGAGATACTCGTCGACGAGACGGGTGCCGAGCACCGGGTCGCGGAAGCGCCACAGCTTCTTGCGGCTGCCCTCAATGATCGTCGCGTAGACGGCGAGGTCGATCGCCTCGCGCACTGCCATCTGGGTCGGCTCGTTCCGGGTCACGCCCGCCTCGACCTGGAGCAGCTTGGCCACCGCGACGTAGCGGTAGGCGTTGGCGTTGAGGGCGACCGAGTAGATCGTCTTCGTCACCGTGACGCTGTTGAGCACCTCGCCGCTCTGCACGGAGACGATGCGCATCGCCACCGTCACCTCGTCGCGCCGGTACTTGGTGTCGCCGCCGATACCCAGGAGGTTGGCGCCGGCGCCGCCCGTGACCGTGTTGGCGTCGTAGCCGATGATGCCGCCCTCGACGATCAGGCCCGCGAAGCGGATCGGCGGCAGCGGCTTCGCGTCCGTGCCCTCGAATTCCTGGCGGGTCGCCCGGATCAGCTGCCGCTCCTGCAGCAGGTTGGCGAGGCCGGTGCGCTCGACCACCGAGAACCACTGGCCCCGCCCGGCGCGCCGCAGCGCGTCGACCACGAAGGCGCCGCCGCCCTGGGTGACGGCGCGGGAATACTCGGCGATGTTGTCGTTCGGCTTATTCTGGCCGGTCAGGTCCGGGAAATTGTAGATCGCGATGTCGATCTTGCGGGTCGGCGGCGGCAGCGTCTCGAGATTGAGATCGGTGGGGGAAGGCGGCGTGACCACGGGCGCCTGCGCGAGCAGCTCGCGCTCCCACGGGGCGCAGGCGGCCAAGCCCGCGCAGAGCAGCGCGGCGGCGGCCAGGCTCTTCAGAATGCTATACACGGGCCACCCCGTCTCCGTTCCGCTTCGGCGCTCCGGCCTCCCGCGCGCCCGCCGGGGCGGGCGACGGAGGAGGGCGGAGCCGGCTCCGGGATCGATGCTCGGCAACCATCGCTGCGCGCCGCGCTCAGGGCGCGCCCGAGAGCGGCGTCGCGGTGGTCGAGCCGCCGCCCACGGCCGCGGTCGCCGGGACGACGATGGTGGTGGTCGACTGGCCGTCGAAGATCTGGAGCTGGATGTTGCTGCCCAGGCGCTGGAAGGTCACCTGCGACCCGCCGAAGCTGTAGCTACCGCTCTGCTGGGCGTTCTCGCCGAAGAGCGCCTGGGTGATCTGGTTGGCCAGTGAGCTGTAGATCTGCGTCTGCAATTGCTGGGCGAAGATCTGGCCCGGAGTCTTGGTGTTGGCGGCGCTCTGGTTGGCCGAGAACAGCTGCTGGTCGCGCTGGGCCGACCGCTGCGCGTCGTTCTGGGCCGCGGCCTGGGCCTGCAGCCAGGAGCCGTTCAGCGGACTTCCCCCGAAGGACGGGTTGACCGGCTGGTAGACGAGGCTGCCGGCCTGCGCGCCCGCGACGGCGAGGAGAGCCCAGCCGCAGACGAGCGGCCCGAGGAGACGGGACTGGCGCATGGGACTACCTCTGGGTGACCGAGACGCTGGGGCCGTTGCCGACCCGCGTGATGCTGATCGGCGTGGGGTTGGTCCCCTGCTGCTGCGCCGAGATGGCGTTGTTGTCGCCGCGGACCGTGATGGTCGCCGCCGCGCCGCTGCCGTCCTGCTGGGTCCCAATCGTGTTGGACTGGCCGAAGACTGATACGGTCGACTGGTTGTAGGATCCGGCCTGCTGCTGGGTCACCGTATTGCGCGAGCCGATCACGTTCTGGACCGCCACGTTCGCGTAGCCCGACATGTCGATCGTTCCCGTATTGCCCGATCCGATCTGCAGGGCCCGGGCCTGGTTGGCCTGCGCCGACTGGGGCGGGCCGCTCGGGTTGAGCAGCAGGATGCCGGACTGGTTGCCGAGGATGTAGTCGCTCTCCTGGATCCCCCGCCCCGGAGCGCCGGCGGCGCGCTGGGCGGCCGCCTGGATCTGCTCGATCGCGACGCGGTCCTGCGCCGCCGCGGAGCCGGCTACACTCGCGACGGCGAGCGGGACGACGACGAGCAGCGCTCGACCTGCAGCGCGGCTGCGACGCGTACGGCACATCATCTGCCTCCCTAGCCCCTTTTGGACTACCTTAAATCAGTGATCCCTGTGGTTGTATAGTATCCGTGCTTATCCACATGCGACGACATCTGATATGTGGTGAATTGGACACACGGTTGGGCGGAATAGGCCGTCGCGGCTGCCTTCCATGTGCCGCTATGTCAATGGAGACTCATTTCTTTGCCTCATTAGAAAAAGACGTAGTACGACACGTCACCCATTTAGGTGAGGGGCCGCAGAGTCACAGATTCTGCGTGTTGTCGTAGGCGCAGCTGATCTTGCGGCCGCCTACCTGCACTGAGGCTTCAACGCTCAGCTGGCCGTCCGGCCGGACGCTGACAGTAAGCTTGCCGACCTCGCGGGTAAAGCTCTCAGCGAGGTCGAAGTCGCCGCCCTGCTGCATGGTGGTGGTGCCGGCTGAGTCGGCCTTGCGTACGATCAGATTGTAATGGCCTGCGGTCCCAGGGGGAGCGTCAATGCGCAGAGACAACCGCGCAAAGTCGGCCGATCGAGCTTCGACTACGCGACAGAGGATCGGAGGATCAATGGTAAAGCTGGGCATGATCGATACCGCGCCCGGAGTTGGATTGCTTATTGGGTCTAGCTATGGGAAGGAGCGCTCTTCAGAGCGCCCCTTCCGTCAAAGTCATAGTTTAGATGGACACTAGTACGGATATTCAGCGCTGCCGGATCGTGACATTGTTGCCACTGCCGAACTGGGCGAAACCAGCATTGGAATAGTACGCGCCACCCTGAGTGATCGAGCCGCCGTTATTATTGCCATTCTGGTAGCCAAATGCGCCAACACCATTGCCGCTCTGCGAAATATAGGTGTTGTTGCTATCGCCAACCTGAAGGATCGCCGCGTAGTTGGTGGTCCCGCTTTGATCGATATTTCCAGTGTTGCTGTTACCGACCTGCCGGACTGCTGCATAAGCGTTTATGCTGCTGCCATACTGATTGATCAACGAGTAGTTGCTGTTTCCTTCCTGGACGATTCCCGCGAAGAGCGAGCTGCCATATTGTTCGACATAGCCATAATTGCCACTACCATTCTGTCGAACGGAGGCAATAGCATTACTGCTTGTGGAATACTGCCGAATCCGGGAAAAATTGTCGTAGCCATCCTGAACAATGTCTGCGCTAGTCTGAAGACCGGCCTGTTCAATGTATCCCTGGTTCCTGTCGCCCCGCTGGGTAACGGTAGCAGTTACGTTGGAGCTCGTGCCGTACTGATTGATCTGCGAGATATTTGAGCTACCTTTCTGAAAAATGCCGGCGTAAGTAGTATTGGAGCCGACGTCGGCGATGATCGTCGCATTGTTAAAACTGCCGTTTTGCTGGAACTGGGCCCTGCCGTCTGTCCCGTTCTGCGTAACGGATACCACGTTGTTGTTGCCTGCCGAAAAAGAGCCTTTTGTGGCGTCGAGCGAGAAATCAGAGCGAGACAAATTACCGCTTGTCGTGAGAATCTGATTGTTATTTCCGCCCTGAGTGATGGACAGGACATTATCGTAGCCATACTGTACAACAGTGTTCGCTTGATCTAGCGCCATATTGCCATTAGAGTCGGTGAGATTTGTCGCGGTAAGATCAATATTGTTGTTGAGGAACCCGGCCTTGGCATTCGTGCCCTGCGTTTGATCGACAGTTGCCTTGTTGCGATCGCCGCGCTGAAGAACGATGGTCTCATTCGCCGTGGTGCCAGCACCAAGGATGGGTGCGGTATTGGACTGCGCCGAGGCACCGGTCGCGAAAGCGGTCAGGCTGACGACGGCGACGGAAGCCAGAAAAACTGATTTGATCATAGATACACTCCCTCTTGTATTTTATGTGCTCTTTTGAACACAATCTATGCCATCGCAGTCGCTCTGTCTTCGTGGCGCTTTAACGGCTTGTTAAGCGTATCCATAAGCCGAAGACGAGTGTCAAGCGCCGGTTGAGACAAAAAATACAATTGTCGGAATTTTTCATCAGATGTCAGACGACGAAATCGCGACGTGGTCTGTCAAACGGCGCGGATAAAACTGAAATCTCTCAATCATTTAAGACGGCGCGTTAACGATCTCGGGAATCGGTGTCCCGGGTCGGATTAGGCAGTTTTCGCCGTCCGATTCGCGGGCCGCTATATGCGTGTTAAATTGGACACATCAGTCATCGCCGAAAGTGGTATTCTATTGAGCAAGCAAGACCGTTCTGAATGGTCGTCGGCGTCGCGATTCCTCGGGCGTGAGCCCGCGGATTCAAGGGCGACGGAGCGGTCGATGTCTGCGCAAGGCGGAAACCGTCTGCGCCGAGTGTTGATTGGGAGGCTACGATGAGGCAGCGCGGGCCATCGCGCGTGCAGATCCTGCTCGCCGCCGCGACCGTATGGTCGGCCGGGATCCTGTCGGCCGGGGCACAATCTGCGGCGGCTCCCACGCCGCAACCGGCACCGGCCCAGCCGGCACCCGCGCAGGCGGCGCCGATGCAGGCCAACACTGCCAATCCCGGGACGGGGCAGCCCGCCCCCGCCGCTCCGGGCTGCGACGCCACCTGCGTGCGCGCCAACAACGAGCTCGCCTCGCAGATCTGCGCGCCGCGGATCGAGGCGCAGGCGCCGACGGATTTCGAGTGGGTCTCCCGGCCCTTCGCCAAGATCTTCCAGCAGGCCGAGGCGCCCGAGGGCGGCGCCACCGTGGTCCGCTACCGCGGCGACTCCATCCGCTTCCTCAGTCCCGCCAAGGAGTGGGTGCGGGTGACATACGAATGCGGGTTCGACGCGGCCAAGCGGTCGGTCGAGTACGTGCGGGTGCGGCTCGGCCGGCTCGACAAGGCGGACGCGCCCGCGCAGCCGGCGCAGCAGGGCCGGGCCAGCGCGCCGGCGCCGCAACCGGTGTCGCCCCAGGCGCAGCAGCAGGCCGCCCGCAGCGGGACAGCCGCCCCGCGCAAGCTGCTGCCGTCGGAGCCGAGCGAGATCGAGGTCCGACAGGTCAATCCGCGGATCCGGCAGGCGCAGCCATGAGCCCCGGACCGCTAACGCGGGGACGCGCGGTGCGAACCGCCTTCGGCGCGCTCGCGCTCCTCGCGGCGGGCGCGACGGCGGCCCCCGCCCAGCCAAGCCCGCTCTCGGTGAACGACTGCACGCTGTTGCCCGATCCCGGCGCCCTGCGGCGCTGCCTCGATCAGGCGGAGGGGCGCGTCGTCACGCCGCTGCAGCCGGTCGCGAACCCGGCCTTGATCGACCGCCCCGAACAGCCGGCGCAGTCCGTGCGCGGCGCGCCCGCCGCGAAGCCCGCGACCGCGCCACCGGGCGATTTCCTCAGCAACCGCGGGCCATCCCTGCGCAGTGCCCAGCCGTCCTCCCGGAACGTCATCGAGCTCGAGTGAGGCGCGCTGGAGCGGTTGAGCCACACCGTCGGTTGCGAGCTGTTCCGGGACGACCTCGCCCGTGCCGCGCCGTGCCGCGCTCGGACGATTCGAAGGGCGGTCGCCCACCGTTCGACCTCGTGTTCATGTTCAAGGTGCTGGTCTTTCGGGCCAGCCACTCGCTGTCGGACGAGCATGACCCAAGTTCCTGATCAAGGGTCGGCTCTCGTTCATGCGCTTCCTCGGGCCGGGGCTGTCCGATCCGGTGCCGGACGCCAACACGATCTGGACCTTCCGCGAGGCGCTTTCCCGGGCCGAGATCGCGGGTCGGCCTGCGATCGAGGTGCTGTTCGCGGCCTACGATACGGCCCTGCGGCAAGCCGGTGTCCTGGCGTTGGGCGGGCAGATCGTCGACGCCACGATGGTGGCCGCTTCCAAGCAGCACAACACTGAAAACGAGGAGGCAGAGCTAGAGCGTTTTCGGTCTGAGCTGCATCGGGTGTGTCGGGTTCATGCGGCGGTGTGACGCTGATTCATGACGAGCTCCAGACAAGGAGCGAGACATGGGCCGACCCTCCAGCCAGGACCTCGGCGAACGCATCGTCGACGCGGCCGGGACGACGTAGCGTCGACAGGCGGCCGCGCTTCGGGGTCGGCGTGGCCACGGCGATCCGCTGGATGGCTGCACTGACGACGACCGGGACGGTGGCTCCCCGTCCCCGGGGCGGGCGCGCCGCTCCAAGCTCGACCCGCACGAGGCCTACCTGCGAGGTCTGATCCCCGAGAGGACCGACATCACCCTGGAGGAGATGCGCGCTCGCCTGAAGGACGAGCGCGACCTCACGGTCGGGCTCAGCACTCTGTGGGCCTTCCTCGATGCGCGCGGCTTGACCTACAAAAATGACAGCCCACGCCGCGGGGCAGGACCGCCCGGACGTGAAGGCGGCCCGCGAGGCGTGGGTTCGAGGGCCAGCCCGACCTCGACCCCGCCCGCGTCGTGTTCCTCGACGAGACCTCGACCTCGACCAACATGGCGGGAACCCGCGGACGCTGCCCGCGCGGCGAGCGGCTGCGCTCTCCGGTGCCGCACGACCATTGGAAGACCACGACCTTCGTCGCGGGCCTGCGCCTGTCCGGGATCGCCGCGCCGTTCGTGCTGGACGGACCGATCAACCGCGACGCCTTCCAGACTTACGTCGCGCGTGTGCTCGTGCCCGAACTCGCCCTCGGAGACGTCGTCGTCATGGACAACCTCGGCAGCCACAAGAGGCCGGCCGGCCGCGCAGCGATCGAAACGGCGGGCGTACGGCTGCTGTTCCTGTCGCCCTACTGCCGGACTTCAACCCGATTGAGATGGCCTTCTCCAAGCTCAAGGCGTTCCTGCGCAAGGCGGCTGAGCGCACGGTCGAAGGGCTATGGGCCGCCATCGGCTGGCTCATCGACACCATCACGCCCGATGAATGCGCCAATTTCTTCGCCGCTGTGGGATATAATTCAGATTAAACCGAAAACGCTCTAGATGAAACCAGGCCTTCTCGTCAAAATATTTGGGTAACTTGCCTTGTTTCTCCTAAATGGAGCCGAACGTCCGCTCTCACTTTTCCCAAGCCTTGAAGCGGACGACCTGTTTACGGCCAGCTTTTGCTCGACCCCGGACGTCCGCTCTTTTATTCTCTGCACCCGAAAGCGGAAGGATAGGAAACCACCCACCCTTGGTCATCCGAGGTACAGACCAGTGGGGCTGGACTTGGCCGTAAGCGGAACGGCCGCTTCTGAACTCATTCGCCGGGAAATCGGACGGGCTCCTGGCGATCCATGCCAGTCACCCTGATCGCCGAAAGCTCTTTCCTGATACGTCGATGTGGATGCCACCTGCCGGCATCGATCAGCCGGAGTGAAGATTTTGCAAGACCATTGCCGGAGGCATCCACCCCAACGCTTCCGCATGAGCAGACCGGACGAATGGCTGAGGCCTCCACGACATGCTAGCGGTGCTGCAACCGACAGCGTAGCAAGACCATCTCTCCGGGATCGAACAGGAGTGCGATAGCGACAGCTGCATGGATACGCGGGAAGGCAGAGCCGTTCGCTACATCTTCGACGATTTCGTATTGAGCCCGTCCGAGCAGCGGCTTTGGCGAGCCGAAAAAGTCGTAAGGCTCGGGGGACGACCTTTGGAAATTCTGACCGCGCTCGTCGAACGCGCAGGTCAGGTCGTAAGCAAGGCGGATCTCCACAAGCGCGCATGGCCGCGAACGACGGTTGATGAGTCCAATTTGAAGGTCAACATCGCGGCGATCCGGCGCGCACTCGAAGGAGCGGAACCGGAGAAGCGCTTCATCGCGACGGTGAGCGGACAAGGGTACCGCTTCGTCGCGCCCGTCGACGTCATGTCCTGGCCGATCTCGGCAGCAGCGCGGCGCCATAACCTTCCGAGACCGACGGACCTGCTCGGCCGATCCGAGGATCTCGCGGCGATCGCCACGACGGTGCTGCAGCGACCGCTGGTCACGATCACGGGTCTCGGCGGCGTCGGCAAAACCAGCCTGGCCGTGACGGTGGGACACGCCCTCGTCGAGCAGTTCCCGGACGGGGTCTGGATGGTCGATCTGTGCGTCATCGACAGCGACCGCTATCTCGCGAGCGCGTTCGCTCAGGAAATGCGCATCGCAATCCATGCAGACGATCCACAGGCTGCACTGGCGACTGCCCTGGCGGATCGGCAGTGCCTGCTCGTCCTCGATTGTTGTGAGAACGCCCTCGATCAGGCGGCCCGGCTGGCCACCATGCTCGCGACCGCCGCGCCCGGAACTCACGTATTGGCCACGAGCCGGGAGCCGCTCCGGATGGCGCACGAGACCGTGCATCGCCTCCAACCCCTGCCGGCTCCGACAGCGTTCGGGACGCTCAACGCGAAGGATGTTCTGACTTTCCCGGCCGTGGCGCTGTTCGTCGCGCGCGCCTCGGCCGCTGCTCCAGACTTCAGCCTCGAGGACGACGACGCGTGGGCCGTCGTCGAGATCTGTCGCCGCCTCGACGGGTTGCCGCTGGCGCTGGAACTTGCCGCGACGCGGGTCGGGGCGTTTGGACTTCGCGGCCTCCTCCGTCTGCTGAACGAGCGCCTGGACCTTCTGGACGACGGCCGACGGGCAGGTCATCCCCGGCACCGTGGCCTGACCGCGACCTTGGACTGGAGCTACGGACTGCTGTCGCAGGGAGAGCAGACCCTGTTTCGAAGGCTGTCCGTCTTTCACGGCGTCTTCCCGCTCGACGCCGCGCTCGCGGTCGGCCGTTCTGCTGGGGAGGCCGAGCATGCGTGCATCGGCCACTTGGCCGATCTCGTCGCCAAGTCGCTGATTGTCGCTATTCCTGGGTGGTCGGCCCGGTACCAGCTTCTCGACACGACGCGGGCCTACGGATTGCAGCGCCTCGCCGAGAGTGGCGAGGATGATGCGGTCCGTCGGCGGCACGCGGAGTTTTGTGTCGCGCAATGTCGCGACGTCTCGGCGCGCAGGAGCGCGAAGGCGGCATCCGACCCGCGCGAGGAGTTGGTCGCGCTCGTCCAAAACGTCCGCGCCGCACTCGACTGGTGCCTGACCGAACGGCGCGATCCCGTCCTCGGTCGAACGCTGGCAGCCGAGGCGCTCGTGGTGTGGGACACGCTCGCGCTGCTCCAGGAACGGATCGAGGCGAGCGAGTGGGCGCTCGCGTCGGCCGCCCCCGCCGACGGTCCGGAAGACCGGTACGAGATCACGCTGCGGGCGTCGCTCGCTGCGGCCCTGCTGCAGGTCGAGGGTCCGACGGCGCGGATCGCGGAGTTGTGGAGCGGGGCGCTCGCCCGCGCCGAACGGCTGTCCGACCGCGATGGCCAGTTGCGGGCGCTCTGGGGCTTGTGCGACTTCCAGACCTGGGTCGGGGACCACGGCGCCTCATTCGACCTGACGGAGCGCATCAGGACGCTGGCGGCCGCCAGCGGCGATCGCGCGGCCGGCGCGGCCGTCGACAGGCCCGCCGCCACCGCGCTCCGCTATCTCGGCCGTCTCGACGAGGCTCGCGAGGCAGCGGAGCGCCTGCTGGCCCGTGCGGCCCGCCGTGACAGTCCCGGCCGGCGGCTGGAGGATCACGGCTTGATCGCGGCACGTGGCACCCTCGCGAACGTCCTGTGGCTCCAGGGACGGCCGGATCACGCCGTCGCGGCGGCGCGGCGCGCGCTCGTCGAGGCCGAAGCCAACGGCCAGGCCTTCGCCCTTACGAATGCCTTGGCGCACACGGTGATCCCGATTGCGCTCCATGGCGGCGATCTCGACGAAGCCGAGCGCGGCCTCACCCGCCTCGGGGACCACGTCGCGCGTCACGCCATGCGCATCTGGCAGGTCATCGCCGATTGCCTCGAAGCGATCGTGAGCCTCAGCCGGGGCGATGCGGGCGGGCTGCACCGCCTCGAGGATGCCCTCGTCGAGATGGGGGAGATCGGCTTCCGGATGCGGCGTCCGGCCTATCTCGGCTCGCTGGCGTCCGGCCTCGCGGCGCATGGCCACCTTCCGGACGCGCTCGCTCGCATCGACGACGCGCTCGCCGCCTCCGAGCACGGCGGCGAACTCTGGTGCCAGCCGGAACTGCTGCGCATCAAGGGCGAGATCCTCCTCGCCTCCACCGGCGTCTCCGGCAAGGCGGACGCGGCGCGGCACTTCCTGCAAGCGATCGATCTGGCCGGCAGCCAGGGAGCGGCGATATGGCGCCTACGGGCCGCGACGAGCCTCGCCGCGCTGGATGACCGGTATGGTGGCCCGGCAGCCCTCGCCGCCGTCCTCGGCGGCTTCGACGAAGGGCTCAACACGCCCGATCTCAGGGCTGCGCGGGCGCGCCGTGCTGGTCGGGGGGGACTTGGCAGCGATGCGGGCCGGCCGGTCTCCCTGGCCTGACGCCGCCGCCCATGAGCCGATGTGCGGCGAGGGCAGCGGATCGGCGCTCAACAGGCTCCCTCCTTTATGCGTTCCCTGAAACGTCCAAGGTCGGATAATCGGTATAACCCTCGGCTCCCCCGCCATAGAACGTCGCCTGATCGGCCTCCGCGAGAGGGGCGTTGCGGCGCAGCCGCTCGACCAAATCGGGATTCCCGATGAAGGAGCGACCGAAGGCGATCATGTCGGCGTAGCCGGAGGCGATCGCCTCGATGGCGAGCTGCCGGTCGTAGCCGTTATTGGCGATGTAGGCCCCACCGAAAGCGGCGTGCAGCGCCTTGTAGTCGAACGCGGACGACCCGTTCGGCCCGCGCGTCTGCCCCTCGACGCAGTGGAGATAGGCCAGTCCCAGCTCCCCAAGCCTCCGAGCGAGATAGCCGTAGGTTGCCTGCGGGTCGCTGTCGAGCGGGGTATCACCGACAGCCCGCGTCATCGGCGAGAGCCTCAGGCCGACGCGGTCGGCACCCCACACCTCCGCCACCGCCTCTACGACCTCAACGGCAAGCCGCGTGCGGTTCTCGACGGAGCCGCCGTAGCGATCTGTCCTCCGGTTCGTGCTGTCGCGGATGAATTGATCGAGCAGGTAGCAGTTCGCGGAATGCACCTCGATCCCGTCGAAGCCCGCCTGCTTGGCGAGGGACGCAGCGTGCCGGTAATCGCCGATCAGACCGGGAATCTCGTCGGTCCGCAGCGCGCGCGGCATGGAGGGGGGCGCCTGGGTGCGGCTCTCGAGGAAGACCAGTTCGCCGGCCTGGATCGCCGAGGCCGAGACGGGCGCCTCGCCATTCTCCTGCAAGCTGACATGCGACATGCGCCCGACATGCCAGAGCTGGCAGACGATCCGGCCGCCTGCCTCGTGCACGGCCGAGGTCACACGCGACCATGCCTCGGCCTGCACCTCCGTGTAGATGCCCGGCGTGAAGGCATAGCCCCGGCCCTGCCGTGAGATATTGGTCGCCTCGGTGATGATGAGGCCGGCCGAGGCGCGCTGCCGGTAATACGCGACGGCGAGATCCGAATGGACGCCGTCCATGCCGGCACGCGAGCGCGTGAGCGGTGCCATGGCGACGCGGTTGGCGACGTCGATGGCACCGATCTTCGTTGGAGAAAACAGATCACGATCTGCGGTCGTCGGCATGTGCGGGATCTCTCCTTGCCTCACAGGTTGCAGACGCGCGCGTTGCCCGGCATTGGGAATCCGACCGCTGCGTTTGCAAGTCTCGCCTCTCACTCCGCCCGGGCGGCCGTCGCGCTCCGGTTGGCGTACATGAGCTCCGTCGAGTGCGAGTAGATCTCGATCAGGTTGCCCCAGGGATCCTCGCAGTAGACCGCCTTGAACGGCTCTCCCTCGAACAGTGTCCAGACCTTCGAGCGCTGCTTGCCGCCCATCTCGGCGATCCGCCGCGCGAGGCCCTCGACGTCGGGGTCGACCAAGCAGAAGTGGAAGACGCCGGTCTTCCAGTAGCGGAAGTTGTCGTCGACGGCTTCCGACTTCGGTGTGACGAACTCGAAGAGTTCGATCCCCACCCCGTTCGCGGTGGCGAGGTGGGACACGTATCCCTCCTCGAACCGATCACCGAAGATCCCCTTGAACACCTCGCCGATATGCGAGCCGTCGTGCCTGACGTGCAGGGGCCCGATGATGTGCCGGCAGCTGAAGGCCTTGGTGTACCACTCGGTCGCTGCCCGGATGTCGGTGACGGTCAGGCCGACATGCGTCACGGGAACGGGATGATAGGCCATCTCTCTCTCCGCAGGTGAAGAATCAGGCCGCGCGCGGCAGCCGGTCGAGCAGCTTGTCGAGGGTGATGGGATAGTCGCGGACGCGGATGCCGGTGGCGTTGTAGACGGCGTTCGCCACCGCCGCGGCCGCCCCGCACAAGCCGATCTCGCCGATGCCCTTGGCCTTCATCGGGGACGAGACCGGGTCCGGATGGTCGAGGAAGACGACGTCGAGGTGCGGGATGTCGGCATGGACCGGCACCTCGTAGCCGCCGAGGTCGTGGTTGATGAAGAAGCCGTGGCGCGTGTCGACGACGAGCGCCTCCATGAGCGCCGACCCCACCCCCATCGTCATGGCGCCGATCACCTGGCTTCGCGCCGTGAGCGGATTGAGCACCCGGCCGGCATCGATGACCGCGAGCATGCGGCGGACGCGCATCTCCCCGGTGAACCGGTTCACGGCGACTTCGGCGAAATGCGCCCCGAAGGTGGCTTGGACGAACTCCTTGTCGAGGTCGCCGTAGGTGATCCGGTCCTCGGCGGTCAGTGGTCCGGTCTCAACGGCGTCGCGGAGAGGTACGCTCCGACTGCCCGCCGTGACCCTCCCGTCCGCGAACGCCACGTCCTCGGCATTGAAGCCGAGCCGCGCCGCGACGCTCGCCCGCAGCGCCACGCAAGCGGCGTAGAGCCCGGACGTGGCGTTGTTCGCGCCGAACTGTCCGCCGGACCCGGCGGCTTCGGGGTAGTCCGAATCGCCGAGCCGCACCGTCACGGCCTCGATCGGCACACCCATCATCTCGGCAGCCGTCTGGGCGAGGATGGTGTAGCTGCCGGTCCCGATATCGGTCATGTCGGTCTCGACCGACAGCCGGCCATCCTGCTCGAGCCGGACGCGGGCCCCGGACGGCATCAGAAGGTTCTGGCGAAAGCCCGCCGCCATGCCCATGCCGACGAGCCAGCACCCATCGCCCACAGCGCCGGGCACCGGGTTGCGGCGGGCCCAGCCGAAGCGGTCCGCGCCGAGTTGGAGGCACTCGATCAGGTGCCGCTCCGAGAACTGCCGGTGCGGCTTGCGCGGATCGACCTGCGTATCGTTCCGAATCCGGAAGGCGACGGGATCGATGCCTAGCTTCTCGGCCATCTCGTCCATCGCGATCTCGAGCGCCATCAGGCCGGGGGCCTCACCCGGAGCCCGCATGTCGTTGCCCTCGGCGAGATCGAGGGTCGCGAGCCTCATGGACAGCTCGCGGTTCGGGGCCGCGTAGATGAGCCGCGTCGGTGCGATCGCCGCCTCCGCGTAGGCGCCGGACAGATTTCCGTTGAGGCTGTGGTGGCCGATCGCTGTGAGCCGCCCGTCATGAGTCGCACCGAGACGGATGCGCTGGATCGTGCCGGCGCGGCGCGTGCCGTTATTCGCGATCAGCGGACGCTGCAGCGCGACCTTGCACGGGCGTCCCACGGCCCTGGCGCCGAGGGCCGAGAGGAGCGCGTCGCTCCGCATGATGAGCTTCGATCCGAACCCGCCGCCGATGAACGGCGCGTCCAGCCGCAGATCCTCCTTCGCGATGCCAAGCGCCTGCGCGAGGCTGTTGCGGTGCCAGGAGACGACCTGCGCCGAGGTCCAGATCGTCAGCTTGCCGTCGCGCCACGCGGCCGTGGTGGCGTGCGGCTCCATCATCGCATGAGTCTGGTCGGGGGTGGTGTAGATTTCGTCCAGGGTCACGGGAGCGTCGGCTAACGCCGCCTCGAACGCCCCGATCCGATCGACCACGGGGTAGTCCGGATTGTCGCGATCCGCGATCGGCTCGGCCTTGCCAGCCTCCGCCGCCAAATCGCAGCGCGCCGGCTCGGCTTCGTAGTCGACGTGGACGAGGAGGGCGGCCGCGCGAGCCTCCTCGAAGGTCTCTGCCACGACGAGCGCGACGGCTTGATGATAGTGGCGCACCTCGGCGCCGCCGAACAGGCGGAGGGTCGTCCGGAACCCCGGCGGGGCGGCGTCGTACTCGAGCGTCGTCAGGATCGCGAGGACGCCCGAAGCCCTTCGTGCGGCCGCGGCGTCGATCCGCGTCACCCGACCGCGGGCGATCGTGGCGCCGACGATCCAGCCATAGGCAGGATCGGTCGCCGCATCGTGCCGCTCGTAGGCGTAAGGCGCCGTCCCGGTGACCTTCAGTGCGCCGTCGACGCGCCGATGGGGCTGCCCGACGATGGTCTGACCGTCGATGGGGTTCTGCCCGGCAGGCGTGTCGAACCGCATGTCACACCCTCCCTTCGCTCAGCACCAGTGCGAGCGCGCGCTCGGCGAGCGGGATCTTGAAGGCGTTCCCGGCCGTGGGCGTCGCGCCCTGGAAGGCCGCCGTGACGACGGCTGCCGGCCCACCCGGCAGGAGCGCCTCCGCATCCTCCACCCGCCACGGTCGCGGTGCGACGCCGCCGAATGCGACCCGCCCCGTCCCGTCCTTGTGCAAGACGACTGCGACTGACACGATCGCGAAGGCGTAGGAGGCCCGGTCGCGGACCTTGTGATAGTGTTGCGTCCCGCCCGGCGGTCGCGGGAGCGTCACGGCGGTGACGAGCTCGCCCGGTTCGAGCGGGTGCTCGATCTCCGGCCGGTCGCCCGGCAGCAGATGAAAATCGCCGATCGCGATCCGGCGCTGCGACCCGTCGGGCCTGACGGTCTCGACGGTGGCGTCGAGGACACGCAGCGCCACGGCCATGTCGCCCGGGTTCTGAGCGATGCAATGCGGGCTCGTGCCCACGACGGCGAGCGAGCGGGTGACGCCCCCGAGGGCCGAGCAGCCAGCGCCCGGCTGGCGCTTGTTGCACGGCAGGGACGTCTCGTAGAAGTACGGGCAGCGATTGCGCTGCAGCAGGTTGCCGGCGGTCGTCGCCTTGTTGCGCAGCTGCCCCGTGGCGCCGGCCACGATCGCCCGCGCGAGGACGCCGTAATCGCGCTTCACGCGCGGGTGGGCGGCAACCTCGGTGTTGGTGGCGAGCGCACCGATGCGCAGACCGCCGTCCGGCAGATCCTCGATGGCCTTCAGGGGCAGATGCCGGATGTCGACGAGATGGGCCGGCGCCTCGATCTGGAACTTCATCAGGTCGAGCAGGTTCGTACCGCCCGCGATGAACCGGGCGCCTGGCCGGGCGGCGACGGCCGCCACGGCCGCTTCGGCGCTCGCGGCGCGCTCGTAGCTGAAGGGCCGCATCAGGGCCTCCCCGCGACGTCCGCCACGGCATCGGCGATGTTGGAGTAGGCGCCGCATCGGCAGATGTTGCCGCTCATGCGCTCGCGCAGTTCGCCATTGTCCAGCGTCATCGGTGCCATGAGGTCGCCGGTGGCGTGGCTCGGCACGCCCGCCCTGATCTCGGCGAGGACAGCCACCGCAGAGCAGATCTGGCCCGGCGTGCAGTAGCCGCACTGGAAGGCGTCGTGCGCGATGAACGCCGCCTGCATGGGATGAAGCCAGTCCGGCCGGCCCAATCCCTCGATCGTCGTCACCTCGTCCCCGTCGTGCATAGCCGCGAGGCTGAGGCATGCGTTGATGCGAATCCCGTTCACCAGCACCGTGCAGGCACCGCAATGGCCGTGGTCGCACCCCTTCTTGGTGCCCGTGAGGTGCAGGTGCTCGCGCAGGGCGTCGAGCAGCGTCACGCGGCTGTCGAGATCGAGACGCCGCCGTTCGCCGTTGACCGTGAGCGAGAGGGAAAGCGAACCGGATGCCTCCGGAGCGTGCTCATCGACCGCCCGTTGATCGACCTCATGTGGGCTGGGAGGACTCATCGGGTATCCCTTCCTCGTCGATCCAACCTGGCGCGATGGCCGATCCGCACGGCCGAAGCGCCGAAATCAGGCTCTCTTCTCCCCTCTTCGGCCACCTCACCTCAGCCCCGGTTCGTCGCCGCCCGGCGCGCCTCGGCAGCGTCAGCGAACGTCTTTTTTACGGGACCGAGCACTTGGACGAATTCGAGCTGCTCGCCCTCGGGCCCCTTGCAGTAGATGATCGACCAGCCGTTCGACGGACCCTCGTGGATCTTGATCGTATTGGTATCCCTCGGCGCCGCGCGGCGCTGCTCCTCGGAGTGCACGGGTACGGTGCGGTTCGCCCTGACCTGCGTCATGCCGCGGCGGGCGCACTCGGCCTCCAGATCGGCGATGAACTTGTCGAAGTTCACGTCATCGCGGACGTAGAAGCAGATGTGCATCGAGCGCGGGTAGGCCGGGCTCATGTGGTCGCGCGGCTCAGCCCAGCTGTCGCCGCCGCCCATCGGCTGCGTGGCGTCGCGATACTGCAGGAGTTCGATGACGACGTTCTCGAACTGGACGAAGCGGACATCGAGCCGCTGGGAGCCACCTTTCAGGTCCGGGACGCCGATGGTGCGAGGATCGACGCGGCGCTCGCGGGCAACGATCTCTTGATCGGCCATCAGCGTGAAATGGACCGGCTCCCCCTTGAAATCGCCGTCCCGCATGACCTCGATGCCGCCGAGTACCTCGGTGTAGAAGGCGAAAGCACGGTCCATGTTCTGGACCGTGACGCCGAAATGCTGCACGCCTTGCAGGCGCGCGCCGAGTGGACCATCGTCACGTCCGCCCAGTCGCCCAGTCTGCGCGGAGGCAGTAGTTGCTCCGAGAAGGCCCACGGCTGCAGCGGCACCGGCAACCTGAAGGACTTCACGGCGAATGTGTCCGCCATGCCCGTCGTTGCTTTGATGGTTCATAACGATACACCGGCTCGAGGTTCTCAGCCCAGAGCTATACTAATGTCGCGAGCGATGTGCAGGTAAAAAAAGGTTAAATTCGACAAGGCGCTGGCTCTCTGATGGGGCAGCGCGCAGCACCGAAGGTCTGCTTCTTGGCTAATGACCGAGTGCGGGTTGTGGTGAAACTGGAATGCGCAAGTTGAGCTGCTGTAAAATCCGCTTCGAAGAAGCGGGCCCGGACACGCGGACGGGCTAATACCGGCCCAACCCGGCTGCCTCGCAACGTTCACGTCGGCCTCGAGAGCGGTCATCAGCAGCCGCGCGCTCGTATTCGGGTTTGCCCGGTGTCGTCTGGACGCGGTGATAGATCCCGGCGACGCCCTCGATATTCGTCGAGATCGGGACGCGCATCGCTCAGGCTCCGAGGATATCGGCCCAGCTGGGCAGGAGATCGGTCAGGGCGTCCCGCCGGTGGCCGTCGCGGCCCGTGACCGCCTCGGCCCGCCAAAGGGCGTGGACGATCGCTTGCTCGATCCCGTCCGCGGCGGCCTCGAACAGCGGGTCGAGCTCCGCGTCGTGCAGCAGGGCGGGCGCCGGCATCGGGCGGCCAGGATCCTGCGGCACCGTGTAGGCGGTCGAGAAGGCGAGCGCGATATCGCCGCTGCCGTGGCCGAACACCGAGCCGGTCCGGGCGAGCCCTGCCCCGGCCCGCAGGGCGAGGCGGCGGAGCTGACGCGCGTCGAGGGGCGCGTCGGTGGCGACGATCATGATGATCGAGCCCTTCTCCGGCGGTTCGGTGCCGGATTCCGGCTCCCCGGCGGCCGCCCGGAGCTGAGCGGCGAGCGGCACGCCGCGGACCCGGATCTGGGACGGCTTGCCGAAATTCGACAGGACGAGCGAGCCCAGCGTGAACCGGCCCCCCGCGCGCGCGCGGACCCGCCGGGAGGCGGTGCCGATGCCGCCCTTGAGCCCGAAGCTCGACATCCCGCGCCCGGCCCCGACCGACCCTTCCGCGACGGCGGCGCCCGCCGCGTCCAAGGCGTCGCGATAATGGGACGCCTCAACCGCCATCCGCTGAAGGTCGTTGAGGTAGCCGTCGTTGCACTCGAAGACGAGCGGGTTGAGCGTCGGCAGCGCGCGCCCAATTTCCGGATTGTCGGCGATCGCGGCGCGGATCTGGGCGGCGACCACCGCCGGCACCGCGAAGGTGTTGGTCAGGGCGATCGGCGTCTCCAGCACACCGAGTTCCTCGACCTGCATCAGGCCGACGGACTTGCCGAAGCCGTTCAGCACGACGCCGGCCGCCGGAACGCGGTCCCGGTAGGGATCGCCGCCGTGCGGCCGCACGACTGTAACGCCAGTCTGAACGTCGCCCTCGGCCAGCGTGCAATGGCCGACCGTCACGCCCGGGACGTCGGTGATGGCGTCGCGCGGACCCCGCGGCAGGCGGCCGACGCGGGGCGCGGGGCGCGGGGGGGCGGCCGGCGTCACAGGCGGTCGATCTTCGGGTCGAGGGCGTCCCGGAGGCCGTCCCCGAGGAGATTGAAGGCCAGCACCGTGAAGAAGATCGCGAGGCTCGGGAACAGCGCGACGTGCGGTGCCGAGACCATGTCGGCGCGGGCCTCGTTCAGCATGGCGCCCCATTCGGGCGTCGGCGGCTGCGCGCCCATGCCGAGGAAGGACAGGCTCGCGGCCGTGATGATCGAGGTGCCCAGCCGCATGGTGAAGTAGACCACGATGCCCGAGATCGTGCCCGGCAGGATGTGGCGCAGGATGATCGTCCGGTCCGGAGCGCCGATGCTCCGCGCGGCCTCGATGTAGGTGCTGTTCTTCAGGACCAGGGTCGTGCCGCGCACGAGGCGCGCGAAGGCCGGGACGCTGAAGACCGACACCGCCACCACGACGTTGACGAGCCCCGAGCCCAGGATGGCGACGACGCCGAGCGCCAGCAGGATGCCCGGGAAGGCGAACAGCACGTCGGACATGCGCATGACGATCCGGTCCCACCAGCCGCCGTAGTAGCCCGCCAGGAGACCGAGCACGGTCCCGACGAGCCCGCCGACGGCGACCGAGAGGAAGCCGGTCGCCAGGGAGATCCGCGCGCCCTCGACGATGCGGCTCAGGATGTCGCGCCCGAGGGGATCGACGCCGAGCCAGTGCGCGAGCGACGGGCCCTCGTTGATCCGGTCGTAGTCGAAGTCGTTGACCGGGTCGTAGGGCACGATCCACGGCGCCAGCACGGCGACCACGACCAGCAGGCCGATGAAGCCCAGGGCGAGGACGGCGACGCGCTGGCGCCGGAACTTGCGCCAGAATTCCGACCACGGCGTCCGGATGCCGGTGGGGACGGGCGCGACGGTGGGGGCGGCGGGGACGAGGATATCGGTCACGGCCGGCTCACCTGTAGCGGATGGTCGGGTTGATGAGGCCGTAGAGCACGTCCACGACCAGGTTGATCAGGATGAACTCCAGCGAGAACAGCAGGACCAGGGCCTGGATCACCGGGTAGTCGCGCTGGTTCACGGCATCGACGAGCAGGCGGCCCATGCCGGGCCAGTTGAACACCGCCTCGACGACGATCGAGCCGCCGAGCAGGAAGCCGAACTGCAGGCCCATCATGGTCACGACCGGGATCAGGGCGTTGCGCAGGCAGTGCTTGGCGATCACGACGCGCTCCTTGAGCCCCTTGGCGCGGGCGGTGCGCACGAAATCCTCGCCGATGACCTCCACGAAGGCCGCGCGGGTGAAGCGGGCCATCACGGCGGCCACGGCCGCGCCGAGCGTCAGCGACGGCAGCACGTAGTGCCGCCACGTGTCGGCGCCGACGGTCGGCAGCCAGCCGAGCTCGACCGAGAAGATCTGCATCAGGAGGATGCCGAGTGCGAAGGCGGGGAACGAGATGCCGGACACGGCGAGCGTCATCCCGAACCGGTCGGGCCATTCGTTGCGGTAGACCGCCGAGACGATGCCGATGATCAGCCCGAAGGCGACCGCCCAGGCCATGCTGGTGAGGGTGAGCAGGAGGGTCGGCAGGAAGCGCTCGCCGATTTCGGTCGAGACCGGGCGGCGGGTGCGGATCGAGACGCCGAGATCGCCGCGGGCGAGGTTGGCGAAGTAGCGCACGAACTGTTCCGGCAGGGGCCGGTCGAGGCCGAGCTCTGTGCGCACCAGGGCCACCGTCTGGGCGTCGGCATCCTGCCCGGCCGCCAGCCGCGCCGGATCGCCGGGAAGCAGGTGGACGAACAGGAAGACGAGGACCGAGACGATCAGCAGCGTCGGCAGCAGCCCGAGGAGCCGCTTGAGCAGGAAGGTCAGCATAGGCTCGCGCCCGCGATCCGGGGTTTGCGTGAAGCGATCGCGCGGGACGTCCGCGCCGGGCCGGCCATCGTCCGGGCCGCCCGGCGCGGGGTCCGCTGGCGGCGGCTAGGGAGCGACGGCGATCTCGCCGGAATCGATGTTGCCGTCGGGCATGACGTAGACGCCGGAGAGCCGCGCGGAGGTCGCGTAGAGGTTCTGCTCGGTGACGAGCGGCGCCCAGGGGGCGTCCTTCATCACGATCTCCTGCGCCTTGGCGTAGAGCTCGGCGCGCTCCGCGTCGTTCGTCGAGACCAGCGCCTTGGCGAGGAGGGCGTCGAACTCGGCGTTGCTGTAGTAGGCGGTGTTGTTGAGCTTGGGCGGCCACGCCTCCGTCGCGAGCAGCGGCCGCAGGCCCCAGTCTGCCTCACCGGTCGAGGACGACCAGCCGGCATAGTAGAGGCGGACGCGGGCGGTCTTCGGATCGGGGGCGGTCTGCACCCACTCGGTGCGCTGGCCGGGCTCCAGGGCAAGGGTCTGCACCTTGATGCCGACCTGGCCGAGCTGCTGCTGGAGGAACTGGATCGCCTTCTGGGCGGTGGTGGTGGTGTAGGCGCTCCAGAGGGTCGCCTCGAAGCCGTTGGCGTAGCCGGCCTCCTTGAGGAGCTGGCGCGCCTTGGCCGGGTCGTAGGGCCAGGGATCCATCTTGTGGGCGTAGCGCACGCCCTGCGGGACGATGCCCTGCGCCGGGAAGGCGTAGCCCGAGAAGGCGACCTTGGCCAACGCCTCCTTGTTGATCGCGTAGTTGATCGCCTGGCGGACGCGCAGGTCGTCGAACGGCTTCTGCAGCACGTTCATGCTGAGATACCGCTCGATGATCGAGGCGTGGACCTCGATCTTCAGCTTCTTGCTGGCTTCGAGCATCTTGGCCTGCTCGTAAGGCAGCGGGAAGGCGAAGTCGGCCTCGCCGGTCTGCAGCATGGCGGCGCGGGTGCCGTTCTCGGGCACCGGCTTCCACGTGATGGTGTCGACCTTCGGGAGGCCGGTCTGCCAGTAATCGGCGAACTTCGCGCCCTTGACGTAGTCAGTCTGCTTCCAGTCGACGAAGGTGAACGGCCCGGTGCCGACCGGGTGGAAGGCGATGTCCTTCCCGTATTTCTTCAGGGCCGTGGGCGAGATGATCGCCGCCGAGGCGTGGGCCAGCGAGTTGATGAACGGCCCGAAGGGCTCCTTCAGGGTGATGCGCAGGCTCGTGGGCGAGAGCACCTCGATCGTCTTGATGCGGTTGAACTGGTTGTACCGCGCGAGGTGGTTCTCCGGGTTGAGGACGCGGTCGAGGTTGGCCTTCACCGCAGCGGCGTCGAACGTCGTGCCGTCGTGGAATTTGACGCCCTCGCGCAGCTTGAACGTGTAGACGAGGCCGTCGGGCGAGGTCTCGTAGCTCTCGGCCAGGACGTTGCGGACCTTGAGATCCTTGTCGAAGCCGAAGAGGCCCTCGTAGAACGACTTGGTGACGGCGGTCGTGAGCGTCGTGTTGGTGTTGTACGGGTCGAGGGTCTCGGGCTGGCCGCTGATCGCCAGGATCGGGTCGCCCGCGGCGGCGGCGGGCGCGGCCGCCACGGCGAGCAGGCCGGCGGCGAGGAGGAAGCGCTCGAACATGGTCAGACCTCGGGGCATGGGACGATCCTGCTGGCGGGGATAGGCGGTGTCAGGCGGCAAGGCCGCCGACCGTGTGGCGGGCGACGAGGTGGCCGGGGCCGATCTCGACGAGGGGCGCGACCTGCGGCTCGTCGCCAAGCGCCCGGACCGGGCTCGGGATCTCGTCGGTCAGGAGCCGGCGGGCGCGCAGGTGCCGGCGGGCCGGGTCGGCGACCGGAACCGCCGCCATCAGCTTGCGGGTGTAGGGGTGCTGCGGGTTCTCGAAGATCGCCCGGCGCGGGCCGATCTCGACGATCTGGCCGAGATACATCACCGCGACGCGGTGGCTGATCCGCTCGACCACCGCCATGTCGTGGCTGATGAAAAGGTAGGCGAGGCCGAACTCCCGCTGGAGGTCGAGCATCAGGTTCACGATCTGCGCCTGGATCGACACGTCGAGGGCCGACACCGCCTCGTCCGCGACGATGACCTTCGGGTTCAGGGCGAGGGCCCGGGCGATGGCGATGCGCTGCCGTTGGCCGCCCGAGAACTCGTGCGGGTAGCGCTGGGCCTGGTCGGGGGTCAGCCCGACGCGCTCGAGCAGCCACGCCACCCGCGCCTCGGCCTCCCGGCGCGTCGCGATCCCGTGGACCAGCAGCGGCTCCATGATCGAGAAGCCGACGGTCAGGCGGGGATCGAGGGAGGCGTAGGGGTCCTGGAAGATGAACTGGATGTTGCGCCGCAGGCCGCGCAACTGCCCGGGGGGCAGGTCGCGGATGTTGCCGCCGTCGAACTCGATCAGGCCGCTCTGGCTCTCCACGAGGCGCAGGAGCGAGCGGCCGGTCGTCGACTTGCCGCAGCCGGATTCGCCGACGAGGGCCAGGGTCTCGCCGGGATGGAGATCGAAGCTGACGCGCTCCACCGCGTGGACGCGGCGGCGCACGCGGTTGAGCAGGCCGCCGCGGATGTCGAACCGGGTGACGAGGTCGCGCACCCGCAGGATCGGCCCGGCGCCGGTGCGCACGGTGTCGTGGGATTCGTCGACCGGGGCGGACGCACCCTGCCCCGCCGGGTGTTCCCGGGCCTCGGCCCGCAGCAGGTCGAACTTCCGCGGCAGGTCGCTGCCCGCCATGGCGCCGAGACGGGGAACGGCGGCGAGCAGCGCCCGGGTGTAGGCGTGGCGCGGCGCGGTGAAGAGCGCGGGCGCCGCCCCCTCCTCCACCTTGTCGCCGCGGTACATGACCAGCACGCGGTCGGCGATCTCGGCCACGACGCCCATGTCGTGAGTGATGAAGACGACGCCCATCTTCATCTCGGCCTGGAGGCTGCGGATCAGTTCGAGGATCTGCGCCTGGATCGTGACGTCGAGGGCCGTGGTCGGCTCATCGGCGATGAGCAACTGCGGCTTGCAGGACAGGGCCATGGCGATCATCACGCGCTGGCGCATGCCGCCGGAGAGCTGGTGCGGGTAGCGCGTGAGGACGTTGCGCGCCTCGGGGATGCGCACGAGGTCGAGCATCCGCAGGGCCTCGGCCCGGGAGGCTGAGGCGCTCTTCCCCTGGTGGACGCGGATCGATTCCGCGATCTGGTCCCCGGCGGTGAAGACCGGGTTCAGGGAGGTCATCGGCTCCTGGAAGATCATCGCGATCTCGGCGCCACGGATCGCCCGCATCTTGGCGTTCGGGGCGGCGGCGAGATCGAGCACCTCGCCCGAGCCGCGCCGGAACAGCATCTGCCCGGCCGCGATCCGGCCGCCGCCGTGCTCGACGAGGCGCATCAGGCTGAGCGAGGTCACGGACTTGCCGGACCCGGACTCGCCGACGATCGCCAGGGTCTCGCCGGCGTCGACGTGGAACGCGAGGTCGCGGACCGCCTCCACGACCCGCTCGGAGTTCGCAAAGCGGACGGTAAGGCCGGTGACGGAGACGACCCGTCCGTCGGGCAGAGCGGCAGGAGAGGCGGTCCCGGCTGCGATGGTCGGCATGGCGGATCTCAGCGCGCTGGTGCGGGGACGCGGCGGGTCTCGCCGAAGATCGCGGTGGCCGGCGCCTCGCCGGAGCGGACGAGGCCGCGATACATGCCCTCGGTGTTGAACGGCATTGCGACCCGGCCGCGCGCATCGACGGCGATCAGCCCGCCGCGGCCGCCGACAGTCGGCAGGTGCTCCTCGACAACCGCCCGGGCTGCCACCTCGAGGTCCTGGCCCCCGTAGGCCATGCGCGCGCAGACATCGTGCGCCGCCGCGACGCGGATGAAGGCCTCCCCCGTGCCGGTGCAGGAGACCGCGGCGGTCCTGTCGTCCGCGTAGGTGCCCGCGCCGATCAGCGGCGAGTCGCCGATCCGGCCGGGACGCTTGTTGGTCATGCCGCCGGTCGAGGTCAGGGCGGCGAGGTGGCCGTCCCGGTCGAGGGCGACGGCGCCCACCGTGCCGAACTTGCGGGTCTCGTCGAGGGGCCCCGACGCCGTGTCGTGGTCGAGGGCGACTTGCCCGGCGGCCAACGCCCGGCGAAGCTGGTCGCGGCGGGCCTCTGTCGAGAAAAAATCGGGCTCGACCATCTCAAGGCCGTGCCGGCGCGCGAAGGTCTCGGCGCCGGCACCAGCCATAAGGACGTGCTCGCCGGCCTCCATCAGCGCGCGGGCGGCGCGGCCAGGCCGGCGCACCCGCGAGACGCCCGCGACAGCGCCGGCCCGCAGGGTGGCGCCGTCCATGATCGCGGCGTCGAGTTCGTGGGTCTCGGCGCTGGTGAAGACGGCGCCGTGGCCGGCATTGAAGAGCGGGCACTCCTCCAGGAGGTCGACGGCGACACTCACGGCGTCGAGGGCGCTCCCGCCGTCGGCGAGGCAGGCCGCTCCGGCCGCCAGGATTCCGGCGAGGGCCGCGTGGTAGCGCGCCTCGCCGGGATCGGCCTGGCCCGACGCGATCGTCCCGGCACCGCCGTGGATCACGAGTACGGGGCGGTGGTCGCTCATGGAACGGCTCCCGGAGGCGGGGTGTCGGGCAGGTCGTCGGCTCCGCCCTGCGGCGGCCAGGCGGCGTAGTCGCGGTCGAGCCAGGGCAGCACCGCTTCCGTCACGCGCGTCGCGGCCGGGACGAGATCCTCGGTGGCGTGGGCGAAGGCGCTCGCCAGGGCCTCCACGAGGGCCGTCAGGCTGGCATCCGAGGCGGCGAAGTAGTGGCAGTCGGTCTGCGCGTAGAGCGCGACCGTAGCGGTGGCGACGAGGGGTGAGTGCGGTCCGTCAGTCAGCGCCAGGACCGCGGCGCCGTGCTTCCGTGCGATCTCGGCCAGCCGCACCGTGTCGGCGAAGTACCGCGGGGTTGCGAGCGCGATGACGAGGTCGTCGGTCGTCAGCCGGCGCAGGCTCCGGGCGGCGAAGCCGGGCCCCTCCAGTGTCGCCAGCAGATGGACGTCCTCGCGGTTGACGTCGAGGTTGCGCGCCAGGATGCCGGCCGGCCAGCTGCTGCTGCCCAGGCCCACGACGTAGACCCGTCGGGCCCGGCGGATCGCCTCGACGGCCTGCGCACAGGTCTGGCCGTCGAGCCCACGCCGCGTCGCCTCGATGTTGCGGACGATGTCGGCCAAGGCTCCGTCGAGGATGCCGGACGCGGTCGCGGGCTGATCTCGGCTGCCGCGCAGCTTCTCGACCGGTGCGAGCGCCTTCTCATAGCCGAGGACGAGGGCCGCGCGGAACTTTGCGTAGCCCTCGTAGCCCACGGCGCGGGCAAACCGATTAGCGGTGGCGACGGAGACGCCAACCAAGTCTGCAAGCTCATTCACGGGCAGAGTCGCGGCGCGCAACGGATGATCAAGGACGAAGCGGGCGACCTCTCGGTGAGCGGAGCTGAGCGCCGGAAACGCGTGCGCGATCCGTTGCGCGACAGAAAGTTCCTTGGGTTCCAACGCCACGACGCTCGAGCCGATCAAAAATTCTCACTGCCGGACAGTCTGAGAATTTTTTCGATCACCCGCAAGCGCTTCGACGCTTATTTTCGCGGCACCAGTTGCACAAATCGCTGAACTTCCCAGACAAATTGGGTGACCTCGCTCCTAGTCAGATGCGCCTCCCCGTTCACGGCAACTGCGTTGGCCGATGGCTGCAGTTGCGCTCCTGCTGTGGGGGGCTCACTGCAGGTGCAATGGCGACCGGTGAGCCGATCTATGCTGATGTCTGCTTCGGAGATGCCGGCTGACGCCACCGAATGGCCGTGACGGGCGCGAAATCGTCGATCAACTTCCTAGCTCAAGGCCAAGGTCCGGCAGCAGCGCGTCCCAACCCAGGTGACAGAACGGCGCTTTGACGCACGGCTGCGCATGTCGAGCGCGTGTCTCACCGGTCGCCATTGCACCCAACCCCACTCGACCCACGCCCGGACCTCGGACAGGGCCGCCGCCGCTCCCACGGCACCCCCGCCGCCGCCGAGCCTCGCTTGCCGTGCAGCCGGTGCCGCTCCCCCGCTTATGCCCATTCTGCGGCACTGCCGGTGCCGCGTGGTGGCGGCTGTTCATCCATCAACCCATCCCGGGAACTCCGTCTCGGCCGCGGCGACCCGCGCTTCACTGCCGATCGCACCGCCTTCGTCGTCATCCGTGGCACCGCCCCAACCGGCGCCCGTGCCATCTTCTGCATCGAAACGAAGAACAGTGGAGCCGGCCACGACCCCGCGCTGCCGCCTCATCCGCGGCACCAAGAAATCGGACGCACGACGACCGGCCTATTCATCGCCCCCGAGGGTCCCGTGCTGACCGGCCCGGCCTGCCGGCAGCTCGGCCTCGCCAGCGCAAGGATTTGAAAGTAGAGCGCCCTCGCCTCTTCGATTCCACGCACAAACGGCCTCATCCACGACCGGCGAGCTCTAGCTAAGCTCGGCCCCGACAACCGCCCCTTGCGCACCGGTGCGTTCGCCCTGCGGCATCGGGAGACGGCACCGACCCTTCGCCACTGGATCAGAAAGACAGGATCTCGGCGCGTCGCAGCTCGTCCTCCTGAGAGCTGCGCGCGGAACGCGGTCTGACAGGATCGCCCAGGCTCGTTGCATTTAATAATCAACCGGTCTATTTCTAATTCATGCAGTCCGATTCGGTCTCGGTTGTCACCGCGCGCAAGAGGGGTCGGCCACCTAGGCCTGAGCCGGCCTACGGCACGTCGCGGGCGGCCTTGATCCGGGTGGGCGTTGCGCTGCTATCGGAGAAGGGCTACTCGGCAACCGGCCTCGAAGAGGTCCTGCGCACCGCGGGTGTGCCGAAAGGTTCGTTCTATCACTATTTCGCGAGCAAGGACGTCTTCGGCGCCGAACTGATCGAGGCGTACGCAGCCTACTTCGCGCGCAAGCTCGACCGCTGGTTGCTCGATGAGAGTACGACCCCGATCGAGCGCATCAGGAACTTCGTCGCCGACGCGAAGGCCGGCATGGCACGCTACGAGTTCCGTCGCGGCTGTGTCGTCGGCAATCTCGGGCAGGAGATGAGCGCCCTGCCCGAGCTTTTTCGGGACCGTCTGCATGGCGTCCTCCTCGACTGGCAGGCGCGGACGGAGCGCTGTCTCCGGGACGCCCAGGCAGCCGGCCAGATCGCCGCGGATGCCGATTGCGCTGCGCTGGCGGCGTTTTTCTGGATCGGCTGGGAAGGCGCGGTCCTGCGCGCCAAGCTCGAGCGCAGCCCCGAGCCTCTCGACCTCTTCGCCACCCTATTCCTGACCTGTCTTACGCGCTGAGCGCCCCATGGAGTGCCCCGAATGTTCAAGGCAATCCTGATCGAGAAGGATGAGGCGGGCTACCGCGCCGGCCTACGTGAGATCGACGAGGCGCAGCTCCCCGAGGGCGACGTCACCGTGGATGTCGCCTACTCGACGTTGAACTACAAGGACGGGCTCGCGATCACCGGGAAAGGCCCGGTCGTGCGCAAATTTCCGATGGTGCCGGGCATCGACATCGCCGGCACCGTCCGCGAATCCCGGCATCACGACTACAAGGCCGGCGACCGCGTCGTCCTCAACGGCTGGGGCGTCGGCGAGACCCATTGGGGTGGGCTGGCGCAGGTCGCACGGCTCAAGGGCGACTGGCTGGTGCCATTGCCGGAGGCGCTCACGCCACGGCAGGCGATGGCGATCGGCACTGCCGGTTACACGGCGATGCTGTGCGTGATCGCCCTCGAGCGCCACGGCGTCACCCCCGACAAGGGCGAGGTCGTCGTCACCGGCGCGGCCGGTGGCGTCGGCAGCACGGCGGTCGCTCTCCTGTCGCGCCTCGGCTACACGGTCGTGGCGGTGAGCGGCCGTCCCGAGGAGGCCGATTACCTGCGCCGCCTCGGCGCAGCGGAGGTGCTGGATCGGGCGACATTCTCGGATCCGGGCAGGCCGCTCGCCCGGGAGCGCTGGGCCGGGGCCGTCGATGTGGTCGGTAGCCACACGCTGGCGAACGTCTGCGCCGCCATGAAGTACCGGGGCGTCGTAACGGCTTGCGGTCTGGCTCAGGGGATGGACCTGCCTGCGAGCGTGGCCCCCTTCATCCTGCGCGGCGTCAGCCTGCTCGGGATCGACAGCGTGATGTGCCCGCGGCCTGAGCGGATCGAGGCCTGGAACAGGCTGGTCCACGACCTCGATCCGGTCAAGCTCGAGGCGATCACGGAGGAGATCGGCCTGACAGAGGCTGTGGCCACCGCGGAACGCCTGATGTCGGGCCGGGTGCGCGGCCGCGTCGTCGTTGACGTGCATCGCTAGGCGTTCTCGCCGCCTCTCGCCGCCGTTCAACTGCGGAACAGACGGAAATCATACAGGGAAGACTTGGGTGTGATGGCTTAATACTGATCGCGGCACTGCCGCCGGACTGACAAAAACAAACACAGTCCGTTCATACCGATGGAGGAAAGACCATGAAGGGTGTATTCGCGCTGGCGATCCTGTTTGGCGGCCTGTCCGCCGTGCAGGCCGACCCGCTGCCGACCTTCCGTATCGGCGTGCTGAATGATCAGTCCGGGCTCTACGCCGACATCGCGGGGCCGGGCTCCGTCGAGGCCGCGCGCATGGCCGTCGAGGACTTCAAGCCGGACGTGAGAGGCTTCCGCGTCGAGGTTCTCTCGGCCGACCATCAGAACAAGCCCGATATCGGCGCGGCCATCGTGCGACGCTGGTTCGACGTCGACCAGGTCGACGCGATCGTCGACGTACCGACCTCTTCGGTCGCCCTGGCCGTGTCGAACATCGCGAGCGAGAAGGACAAGGCATTCCTGATCGCGAGCGCCGGGTCCTCGGATCTGACCGGGAAGAACTGCACCCGGACCAACGTCCATTGGACCTACGACACCTGGGCTCTCGGCAACAGCACGGCGCGCGCCGTGATCAAGCAGGGCGGAAAGTCCTGGTACTTCCTCACGACGGATTACGCGTTCGGTCACGCTCTGGAGCGCGACGCCACCGAGGCCGTGACGAAGGCGGGCGGCAAGTCCCTCGGACACGTCCTGGCTCCGTTCCAGAGCACCGACTTCTCCTCCTACCTGCTCCAGGCCCAGGGCAGCGGTGCGCAGGTGGTCGCGCTCGCCAATTCCGGCGGCGACACGATCAACGCCATCAAGCAGGCCTCGGAGTTCGGCCTCACCGACGGCGGCCAGAAGCTCGTCGCGCTCCTCGCCTTCATCTCGGACATCCACTCAGTCGGCCTGAAGGTCGCCCACGGCCTGACTCTGACCGAGGCGTTCTACTGGGACCTCAATGACGGCACCCGGACCTGGGCGAAGCGGTTCGCGGCACGCAACGGTGGCCGTTACCCGACGATGAACCAGGCCGGCACCTACGCGGCGATGCTCCACTGGATGAAGGCGATCGCCGCCCTCGACAAGGACAAGGCGCATCGCGGCACCGACATCGTCGCGCAGATGAAGGCGATGCCGACAAACGATCCGCTGTTCGGCCACGGCTCGATCCGCGCGGACGGGCGCACCATCCACGACCTCTACCTGTTCCAGGTCAAGGACCCGTCCGAGTCGAAGGGGCCGTACGACTACTACAAGCTCGTCGACACCATCCCCGGCGACCAGGCGTTCCGGCCCATGGCCGACGGCGGCTGCCCCCTCGTAGCCCATACGGCCGCGAAGTGAGGCAGCCTAGCCATGGCACGTCCTGACGCGGCCGACAGCGCGACCATCAGCGCAAAGCGGATGGCGATCGGGCTGCTGCTCCTGAGCGAGGTGGCGGCTATGGCGACGTGGTTCGCCACCACCGCCTCGATCGGCGCGATCCGCACGCAGTGGACGCTGAGCCCGTTCCAGGAGGCCCTGCTCACCAACAGCGTGCAGGCCGGGTTCGTCGCCGGCACCCTGGTCAGCGCGCTGCTGGGGCTGGCCGACCGGTTCGACCTGCGCCGGCTGTTCTGCGGCTGCGCCGTCGCGGCCGGTCTCGCCAACCTCCTGATGCTGGCCTTCGCGCCGACCTCGCCGATGGTGCCGCTGCTGCGCTTCGTGACGGGGGCCTGCATGGCCGGCGTCTACCCGGTCGGCATGAAGATCGCCGCGACCTGGGCGGTGGGTGACCTGGGGCTGCTGATCGGCCTTCTGGTGGGCGCGCTCACCCTCGGCTCGGCGCTGCCCCACCTCGTCGCGGCCCTCGGCCAGCTCGACTGGCATCTGCCGGTGCTCGGTGCGGCGTTGGGCGCCCTCCTCTCGGCGGCCCTGATCCGCTTCGTGCAACTCGGGCCGATCCGGTCAGAGGCCCCGCCCCTGCGCTTGGAGAACGCCCTGGAGGCGTGGCGCAATCGCGGCGTGCGCTTGGCCAATCTCGGCTATCTCGGCCACATGTGGGAGCTCTACGCGATGTGGGCCTGGATCGGTGCCTTCATGGCGGCGAGCTTCCGTGAGCGTTACGGCAACGCGCCGCCGTTCCCGCCGGAACTGGCCGCCTTCGCGGTGGTGGCGGCCGGGGCGTTCGGCGCGATGCTGGGCGGCTGGGCGGCCGATCGACTCGGGCGCACTCTGGTCACCGGCGCCTCGATGCTGGCCAGCGGCTGCTGTGCCATCGCGGTGGGTTTCCTGTTCGGCGGCCCTGCCTGGGCGGTGCTGGCGGTGGGCGTGCTCTGGGGCGTCGCGGTGATCGCCGATTCGGCGCAGTTCTCGGCGGCGGTGAGCGAGCTGAGCGACCGCAGGCTGATCGGCACGATGCTCACCGTGCAGACCTGCCTCGGCTTTCTCCTGACGCTCGTCAGTATCCAGCTCATCGCCTTCGCCGGGACATTCCTCGGCTGGCGCTTCGCCTTCGCGCTGCTGGCCGTGGGGCCGTTCCTGGGTCTCGCTTCGATGCTGCGGCTGCGGCGCCTACCCGAGGCCAAGCGGCTGGCGGGAGGACGCAAGTGACAGCGAGGAGAAAGCCACCCGTGGCCTTCAAGACGATCACCTACGAGACGCTCGCGCCGGTGGCACGCATCACCCTGAACCGCCCGGAGCGCACCAACGCGATCAGCGCGACCATGCTCGACGAACTCGCGCAGGCGATGGACGCGGCCGAGGCCGACGATGCGGTGCGCGCCGTGATCGTGCGCGGGGCCGGCACGGCCTTCTCGTCGGGCTTCGATCTCAAGGATCAGATGGCGCTGCGCCCTGAAGGCGTGAGCCAGTGGCGCCCGATCCTGCGCAAGGATTTCGATGTGCCGATGCGCTTCTGGCACTGCCCGAAGCCGACCATCGCGGCGGTGCGTGGTCCCTGCCTCGCGGGCGCCTGCGAGTTGGCGTTGGCCTGCGACGTGACCGTGGCGGCCGAGGATGCCTTCTTCGGCGAGCCGGAGCTGAAGTTCGGGGCCGGTATCGTGGTGATGATCCTGCCCTGGATCGTCGGCCCGAAGATCGCCAAGGAGATCATCCTCACGGGCGAGGACCGCATTCCGGCGCGGCGCGCCTACGAGATCGGAATGGTCAACCGAGTCGTGCCGATTGCCGAGCTCGACGCGAGCGCGCTGCGCCTTGCCCGGCACATCGCGGCGATCGACCCGAACCTCGTCAAGGAGACGAAACGGGCCCTCAACCGGTCGATCGAGGCGCGCGGCATGCTGGAGGCCCTGGAGACGGCCCTCGACATCGACCTGCTGATCGAGGGCGAAGGCTCGCCGGACAAGCGGGCCTTCATGGACATCGCCCGGTCGCAAGGCCTCAAGGCGGCACTGGCCTGGCGCGACAGCCGCTTCCCGGGAGCCGGATCGTGACCGGGGCGCTGGCGGAACTCCTGGGCGCTGGGCTCGGCCGCCCAGGCAGCCGGGTGGACGAGAGTTCCGGCCCCGGGATGACGGGGCGCGACCTCGGTGCACACGCGGATCTGGTCGCCGGTCGGCTGCGTGCGGCAGGCATGCGCCCGCACGAGCCGGTGCACCTCACCATCGGCAACCGGGCGCTCGATCTCGGGACGCTGCTCGGCCTCTGGCGGGCGGGCGCGGTCGCGGTGCCCGTTCACCGAGCCGCTGCACCGCTCACCCGCGCGGCGGTCGAGCGGGCGACGCGTGCCCGCTTCCGGGCCGACGGGCTCAGCTTGGAGAAGATCGCGGAGGATGCGCCGCCGGTGCGGCCGCTCCTGGACGGGGCCGCCCTCGTGGTCTTCACCTCGGGCAGCACCGGCGTGCCGAAGGGCGTGGTTCTCGGACACGATGCCCTGGCGCGCAAGCTCGCGATCCTCGACCGGCTGCTGGGCTTTCGCCCGGACGACGTCGTCGCGGTGCCGCTCCAGCTGACCTTCATCTTCGGGATCTGGGCGAGCCTCCTGGCGATCCGCTCTGAGGCGAGACTCGTCCTCGTCCCGAAGTTCACGCCCGCGACGCTCGAGGGCCTGCTCGCCGCGGAGGGGACGGTGTTGGCCGCTGTGCCGACCATGCTGCGAGCCCTGCTGGCCGACGGTGTCCCGCCGGCCCCCCGTCTGCGGGCGGTGCTGACCGGCGGCGAGGCGCTCAGCCCGTCGCTGACGCAAGCAGTCCGCGGCGGATGGCCGAAGGCCGAGCTCGTCGACCTCTATGGCTCGACCGAGACTGGCTCCTGCGACTTTTGTCACCGGCCGCGGGACGTCTCGGAGGCTGGGTCGATCGGCATGCCAACCGAGGGCGTGTCGTTCCGCATCGTCCGGGACGACGGCGCGCTCGCCGCTCTGGGCGAGACCGGCGAGCTGCGGATCCGAACTGCCTGCGGCATGCTCGGCTATCTCGACGGTGCCGAGCTCAAGCGTTCCGCGCTGGAGGCGGATCACTTTCGGACAGGGGATCTCGCGCGCCTGCGCCAGGACGGTCAGGTCGAGCTCGTCGGGCGCTCGAAGGAGATCATCGCGCGGGGCGGCAACAAGATCGCGCCCCTGGAGATCGAGAACGCCCTGTGCGCGCATCCGGACATCGCAGCGGCCCTGTGCGCCGGCGTGCCCGACCCGCGTCTCGGCGAAGCGATCCACGCGGTCGTCGTGTTGAAGCCGAACCTCGCGCTATCGGCGGACGAACTCAGGCGCTGGGCGTCGGCCCATCTCGAACGTTATAAGGTGCCGGACGTGATCGTCTTCAGCGACACGCTGCCGTCGGGCGCGACCGGCAAGGCGAGCCGGGCGATGGTCAGTACGCTCACGCTGATCCACGCGGAGGCGACGTCGGCCGACCATCAGGGCCCGCCCGTAGACTGCTAGGCTGGGCGCGGGGCCGTCCGCACGACGGTCTTGTCCGCGCTCTCAGGCCGCGGTGAGCCGATTCGCGCGAGCGCCCTCCCGGCTCGAGAGCCGACCCGCCCAATCCTGAGCAGCACGGATTCACCGGCAGTGGAGCGCAATCCGTCGGAGCGGATCAGGGACCGTCGCAAAAATGCGTGGTGCAATAACGACCCAGAGCCGCTGGCCTGATGCAATCGGGTCAAAGCCGGCTCTAGTCCGGGTCATCCGCGAAGGTACTCGACGCCGCGGCGAGTTCAGCGAGTAGGCTCGAAATGGATGTCGTAGCGTCCTCTGCGTAGACGGAGAAGAATTGCACCAGCGGTCCTTCCGGGCAGGTCTTCAGGACCCGCAGGGCACCTGACGCGATCTCCGCTCGATAGCATTGGACCGGGAGAAGGCTCACGCCCACGCTGGCCTGCGTCAGGGAGGCCACGGCACCCATGCTGTTGCAGAGATCAACGACGCGCGGCGCATCGCCCCGCTTGCTGAGCCAGTGCTCGACGGTTCGATGATGGAAGCTGTTCTTGCCGAGCGACAGAATGCGGATCGCTTGGAAGTCCGAGGGCTCGATGGTCCGGTCTGGAAGGTCGAGGGCGCAGCCGGCCATCCAGGCAAACCGCACCCGTCCGAGCGAGCGCGTGGCAAGGTGCGGGTCGAAGCGCGTGCCCGGCATCAGCGCCATGTCGATCTCGCCGTTCGCCAGGAGAGTCTGGAGGTCGGCCGTAAGGGCGACCTGCAGTTCCAAGGTCAGGCGCGGATAGGATCGATGGATGAGATCCACGAAATGCGGGAGCCACGTCACCGCGACCATTTCGGCCACGCCGAGCCGGACGAGGCCGGACAGGGCGTCGCCGCTGCCGATCCGTGTTCGGATCTCGCCGCAGGCCGTGATGGCGCGTTCAGCGTAGACCTGAAGTTCCCGACCCTTGGCGGTCAGCCGAACCCGGCGTTGCGAGCGATCGAAGAGCAAGACCCCCAGGTCCTGCTCCAGTTCCTGGATGCGTGCCGAGATGGTCGAAGGCGTTGCGTTCAGCCGGTCCGCGGCGGCCGTGAAGCTCCCGCATCGCGCGATCTCGAGGAAGGTCTCGAGCTGTTTGATGTTCACGACCGAGGAGCCCTGATGACCGTGTGATTGCGTAGGGAACTCGAGGTGGAGGCCGCCAATCCGGAGGGGCACGGGACAAACCGGATTAGGCTTATGACCCGACTTCAGTCCTGCAGGATATCGATCAAGCGTCAACGCTGACTCAACGGTTCGAAGTTTTCGAACGTCCGCCTGCGGAAGAATTCGCTTTTCTCGTATCATGCCGGCGCTATCGTGCGGTTTCCAGACATGACCGCCGGTCAAGGAACACCATGCACCACCCGCCCGGTTCGCTGCACGGACCACGGGACCGGCCGAATGCTGCGCACGTCGCGGCCGCAGGAAGGATGCGTTGTGATGATCCCATCCCAGAGCATATCGGCAGACCAGTTCAAATCGGTGATGCGACGGTTTGCAGCCTCAGTGAACGTCATTACCTCCGTCGATGGGACGGTGATGAACGGCATGACCGCCACGGCCGTCTGCAGCGTCTCGGCCGATCCGCCGAGCCTGCTCGTCATCGTCAATAGGTCGAACCGCTCGCATCCGGTGATCAGCCGATCCGGCACCTTCGCGGTCAACGTGCTGTCGAGCGACCAGGAGGATCTGGCGGGGCACTTCGCTGCCAAGAAATCGGATCCATTCGCCGCCATCGACTATCGGATCGGTCAGACCGGTTGTCCGTTGATCTGCGACGCCGACGCCACGCTCGAATGCGCCGTAGAGCAAGAGACGGATTTCGGTACGCACACGATCTTCGTTGGGCGGATCGTGACTTGCGAGGTCTCAAGCAAGTCCCCGCTCTTATACCACGCGGGTCGCTTCTGCCGGCTGGAGGACATGGCCCTGCAGTACGCTTGATGGCAACCCGACCCGCTCCCAACGCAGTCGGTCCGCAGCGCCAGCGGAAGCCCGCCTGAGAGGAGCTTGTACCCGAAAAGCGCGCATTCGGAAGATCTGTATCAAGAAGAAAAGAGCGCAATCGCTCGACTTGCCAAATAAGGGTGGAAACGATGGCTTCTGCAGCAGACAGCCGGCCCGGCTTGGATCCTGGGCAGGCGAAGCACGCGCGTCGTGCCGTGATCGCCGCCACGATCGGCACGATGATCGAATGGTACGATTTTTACCTCTACGGTCTCGTTGCCGCGCTCGTCTTTGGAAAACTTTACTTCCCGTCGCATGATCCGTTTGCCGCGACGCTTCTCTCTTTCTCGACCTTCTTCCTCGGCTTTGTGGCGCGCCCTTTCGGGGCGGCGATCTTCGGGCACTTCGGCGACCGGATCGGCCGGAAGGCGACCTTGGTGGTCACGCTGATGCTGATGGGGGTGAGCACCGTCCTCATCGGTCTCATCCCGACCTACGAGTCGATCGGAATCTGGGGCGCGGTCGCCCTGACCACCCTGCGGATCCTGCAGGGCGTCGGCGTCGGCGGCGAGTGGGGCGGGGCGATCGCGGTCGCGACCGAGTGGGGGCAGTTCAACAAGCGGCGCGGCTTGGCCGGGAGTTGGCCGCAGTTCGGCTCGCCGCTGGGCATGCTGCTGGCCGTCCTCGTCCTCAACATCGTCACCCATGCCGGCCCGCCCGAGTGGTTCGAGACGATCGGCTGGCGCATCCCCTTCTTGCTGAGCGCCGTCCTGATCGCCGTCGGCCTCTACATCCGCCTGGGCGTGCTGGAGACGCCCGTCTTTGAGGAGATGAAGGCCAAGAAGCAGGTCGCCAAGGCGCCGGTCCTCGACGCCGTGCGGCTGTACTGGAAGGACATCCTGCTCACCTGTTTGATCCGCACCGGGCAGCAGGCGCCGTTCGTACTCTTCACCACCTACCTGCTCTCCTACGGCACCAGCGTGCTGAAGCTCGACCGGTCGTTCCTGTTCAACTGCGTGCTGGCGGCCGCCGCCACGTCGCTGATCACGACGCCGCTGTTCGGCTACCTGTCGGACGTCATCGGCCGGAAGCGGATGTACCTGATCGGCGCCTTTACGATGCTGGTCTTCGCCTTCCCCTATTACTGGCTGATCAACAGCGCGATCCCGGCTGTGATCGCCCTGACGGTGGTCGTCTCCCTCGTCGTCCACGACATGCAGTACGGGCCACAGGCCGCGTTCATCGCCGAGAGTTTCCCGCCGAGCGTGCGCTACAGCGGCGCCTCGATCGGCTACCAGCTCGCATCCCTGACCTCGGGCGGGCCGGCGCCGATCATCGCGACGTGGCTGATGCACACCTACGGCACCTCCACGGCGATCAGCTGCTACCTCGCGATTATCGCGGCAATCAGCCTGATCTCGGCGGCGCTGCTCAAGGACCGCTCGAAGGAGGACTACATCTCGGTCGCGCCGCGCGCGCCCGATCCGGGTGCGGGCCCGCCCCTCGTCGCGTCCCGTGCGAAGCCTACGCTCTCCTGACGTCCGCCCGACCACCCACCCGAACCGTGAAGGTGACGAGCATGCTCACCCAGAATCCCCTCACGCCGCACGCCAACGACGCGCCGGCCTCGCCGCTGGAGCGCCTCGCGCCGAACAAGCTCATCCTCGGCCTGTTCCTGCCGATGCAGGAGGGCGCCTGGAGCCCGTCGCGGGCCCCGCGCTCGACCTCGTGGACCTTCGACTACCTCGCCCAGTGTACGCGGCAGGCCGAGGATCTCGGCTTCGACCTCGCCTTCGGCCTCGCCCAGTGGATGAGCAAGGGCGGCTACGGCGGCGAGATGCGCTTCCGCGAGCACGAGCTCGACCCGATCATCGTCAACACCGCGCTCGCGGCGATGACGAAGCGGATCGTCCTCATCAACACGGTGCACATCCTGTACGCCTGGCACCCCCTGCACCTCGCCAAGTTCGGGGCTGCCCTCGACCACATCAGCGGCGGCCGCTGGGGCGTGAACGTCGTCACGGGTTACAAGCCGAGCGAGTACCGCATGTTCGGCCTCGACATGATCGAGCACGACCTGCGCTACGACATGGCCGACGAGTTCACGACGCTCCTCGAACGCCTCTGGGCCGAGGACGAGAACCTGACCTTCGAGGGGCGCTGGTGGAAGACCGAGAAGGCCTTCCTGGCGCCGCGCCCGGGGACGCGCCGGCCCTTCCTGGTCAACGCGGCCTCGTCTGGCGCCGGGCTGGCCTACGCGGCCAAGCACTCGGACCTGATCTTCATCACGAGCCCCGGCGGCGCCGATCCCGCCAAGGCCTACGAGACCCTGCCGCCGGTCAACGCCCGGATCAAGGACCTCGCCGCCTCCTATGGCCGGAAGGTCAAGACGATCATCAACCCCCACGTGATCTGCCGCCCGACCGAGAGGGAGGCGCAGGAGGCCTACCGCCGCATCCTTGAGCACGAGGACCCGGTCGCGGCCGACAACTTTGTGCAGACCTTCGCGGGCGGGGACACCAAATCGTGGCGCGGTCACAGCCGCGCCCAGTGGGTGATCGGCGGGAACGTACACCTCGTCGGCACGCCCGAGCAGATCGTCGAGGGCTTCTTGAAGCTGCAGGCCGCCGGCTGCGACGGCGTCCAGGTCAACTTCTTCGACTACTTGCCGGACCTCGCGTATTTCGGCGAGACCGTCATCCCGATGATGAAGCAGGCGGGTCTGCGGGCGTGAACTGCAGCGACCGGTCCCGGTGAGCGGTTCCCCCGCGCCCGTCTCGGTCGCGGGGGGAGCGGGGGGGCGGCTGCCGCTCCCGGCCCTCGCCGCCGGCTTCCTCGCCCTCGCCGTTGCGATCGGCATCGGCCGCTTTGTCTACACGCCGATCCTGCCCGTCATGGCCGAGGGGCTCGGCCTCAGCCGGGCTCAGACCGGCCTGATCGGCTCCGCCAACTTTGCGGGCTACCTCGCCGGCGCCCTGGCCTCGGCGCACCCGCTCCTGCTCCGGGGCCGCAAGTTCTGGCTCGCCGGCGCCCTGGCGACCTGCGTCGCCACGCTCGTCGCCATGGGCGGATGCTCGACGCTCGCCGCGTTCGTTACCCTGCGCTTCGTCGGCGGTGCGGCGAGCGCCCTCGGCTTCGTCCTCGCCACGACCCTGGTGATGGACCGGCTGGCGCGGACCGGGCGCTCCGACCTGGCCTCGCTCCACTACGCGGGCGTCGGAAGCGGGATCGCGCTGTCGGCGGCGGTGGTGTCCGTCGCACATGAATCGGGGTGCGCGTGGCGCGCCCTCTGGGTGATCAGCGGGGTGCTGGCCCTGGCGCTGGCCGGACCGATCCTCTGGCTGCTCCGGGGGCCCCAGCTGGCCGCGTCCCGGTCGCCTCCGGCGACCGCGGTCGCCCCGTCGATCGCCCGGCTGGTGATCGCCTACGGCCTGTTCGGCTTCGGCTACGTGATCACCGCCACCTTCCTGGTCGCGATCGTGCGGACGCTGCCGCAGCTCGCGGCGGCCGAAGCCTATGTCTGGCTCTGCGTCGGTCTCGCGGCGGCGCCCTCCGTCGCGGCCTGGGGCTGGGTCGAGCGGCGCCTGGGCTTCCGAACCAGCTTCGCCCTCGCGTGCCTCGTCGAGGCGTCGGGGGTGATGGTGAGCGTCCTGACGGCCCAGGTGTCCGGCATCCTCTACGCGGCCTTCGCCCTCGGCGGGACGTTCGTCGCCCTGACGTCGCTCGGCATCGACGGCGCGCGGCGTCTGCATGCCGGGGATCGTCAGCGCATCGTCGCGGTGATGATGGCGGCGTTCGGCACCGGGCAGGTCATCGGGCCCGTTGCGGCGGGCGTGCTGGCCGACGCGACCGGAGGCTTTACCGCCCCGTCCCTCGCGGCCGCGGCGGCGCTCCTGGTCGCCGCGGCCCTGGTCCTGTCGCTGCCCAGCGCGGGTGCGCCGGACTGACGGGCAGCGCTCACCCGGCCGCGGCGCCGGTCCCTCGGGCGGCCAGCAAGCCGCGCAGCGCCTTGCGGTCGGTCTTGCCGACGCCGTTGACCGGCAGCACGTCGAGCTTGCGAATCTGCGCCGGCACGTAGATCCGCGCGAGGTGGCCGCGCACGAAATCCTTGAGCCCCGGCTCGTCGAGGCCCTCGCCCTCCCGCAGCACCACGAAGGCCACCGGCACCTCGCCGAGATCCGCGTCGGGGGCGCCGACCACGCAGCAATCGCGGATGGCCGGATGGGCGGCGAGCTGCCGCTCGATCAGCGCGGGCGAGATGTTCTCGCCGCCGCGGATGATCACGTCCTTGATGCGCCCGGTGATGGCGAGGAACCCGTCGGCGTCGAAGCGGCCGAGGTCGCCCGTGCGCAGCCAGCTGTCCACGATCGGCTGGTCCGCGCTGCCGAGATAGCCGGCCATCAGGGCCGGGCCGGAGATGCGGATCTCCCCTTCCCGGCCGGCCTCGACCGGGCGATCCGTGGCCGGATCGAACAGGTCCACATTCTGGCCCGCGAGCACGGTCCCGATCGTGCCGATGCGACGCCGGCCCGGCGGGTTCATGGTCGAGGTGCAGGTCGCCTCCGACAGGCCGTAGGAGACGAGGAGCGGCACGCCGAAGGCCTCCTCGATCTGCCGGTGCAGGGTCGGGGTGATCGGCGCCGAGCCGCAGCGCAGGAAGCGCAGGCCCGGGAAGCGCTCCCCGGGGCGCAGCAGGGGCAGCATCCGCGCGTAGATTGTCGGCACGCCGGTCATGTAGGTGATGCCGCCAGATCGCAGGCGGTCGAGGGCGGCCTCGGCCTGGAAGCGCTCCATCAGCACGATCTCGGCTCCGGCCAGGAGGGGCACGATCAACTGGTTGTTGATGCCGTTCGTGTGATGAAGTGGCATGACGTGGAGGAGCCGGTCCGCAGGCCCCGTACCGGTGTGACGGAGCACGCCCGCGGCGTTGCAGATCAGGCCTTCGTGGCGCAGCAGCACGCCCTTCGGCCGGCCGGTGCTCCCCGAGGTGAAAAGCAGCATGGCCTCATCCCGCAGGCTGACCTCGGCCGCGAAGGCCGCGCCGTCGGCGAGGCTGTCCAGTGCGCGGACGTCCAGGCCGGTCAGAGCGACGGGCGAGGCGTCGACCTGGGCGACGATGAGATGCCGCATGCCGACGAGCGCCGCCTGCTCGGCCACCACCTCCGGCGCGAGCCCCGGCTCCAGGAAGCAGACGCAGGCGCCGGCCTGCATGGCCCCGAAGTAGGCCGCGATGGCCGCCGCACTCTTGGGCGCGATCAGTCCGACACGGTCACCCTTCGCGATACCCCAGTCTCGGACCGCGCCCGCGGCAGCGTCGATCCGCGCGCCGAGGTCGGCATAGGATACGACGTCGGAGCCCGAGAGCGCCGTGCGGCCCGCCCCCGCATGATCCGCGATGGCCGCGCGCAGCCGCGCGCTGATCGAGTCCGGCATGGCAGCGCTCATGGCGGCGATCTCCTGTCCCGTCTGTCTGCCCCGCGCCCTAGCGCAGGCGGATGCCCGCATCGGCCTCGAACCGGCCCTCTGGGTCGAGGGCGGTCAGCGCCGCCCGCTCCTCCGAGGTCGGCGGGGGCGTCGGGGCGGCACAGTCCGCCGAGAATGCGAAGCCGGTGCGGTCCCGGACCTCGTCGAGGCTCGCCTCCGGATGCCAGGAGGCCAGCACGAGCCGGCCCTCGCGCTTGGTGAAGACGGCGATCGGCGTGACCACGCCGTGCATACCGCCGGCCGCGGTGACGAAGTCGAGGGTTTCGACGAGGGTGCGGCGGGAATGTTCCGTACGCCACGTGACCGCCCGGCGGGCCGTGGGCAGCATCACGGCGCCGCCGCCGCCGCCCGGCAGCCGCACCCGCGGGGCGTGCCAGTCGCCGATGCAAGAGACGTTCGTGCGGCCGAGTCCGTCGACCTGGGCGGCACCCAGGAAGCACAGGTCCATCAGCCCGCGAGTGCAGAGATCGTAGAAATCCTCGTTGGCGAAGATCGCCCGCGAGCCCTCCGCGAGCACCGGGTCGGAGGATGAGATCGGCACCTTCGACGGGTTCGGATCGACCCCGCCGGCGACGTTGATGTAGGTGAACGCGAAGGGATAAGCCCGCTTGGCGAGCAGGCAGGCCAGCATCGGCAGGGCCGAGTTCACGCCGCTGAAGGTGATCTCGTTCGGCCGCACGAACCGGGCGAGGTTGGTGACGATGTAGGAGAAGCCCGACCAAGACCCGGTCACGTTGGACGCAGCCTCAGACATGGGCGGCCTCCCGCGCCTCGGGACCGGCGGCGAGGTGGTCGGCGAGCACGCCCGGGGCATCGGCCATGTAGGCTTCCACGGCCGGGTAATCGATCTCGTAATCCGGCCAGAGCGAGCCGGGCCACGCCCCGTTCGGCACGATGCTCACCGCCTCGACGAGGAAGTGGGGCACCAGCGTCAGCTCGGGCTGCTCGCTGAAGGAGGCGTCCGGGGCGACCCGCTCGGCCACCACGAGCACGCGCTTGGCCGAGCGGCTCATGATCCGGTCCCAGTGCGAGGTCCCGAAGACGCGCACGTCCCCCGACTCGCTGACCTCGTTGGCCTGGATCACCGCGAAGTCCGGCTGGATGCGCGGGATGGCGTAGACCGCCTCGCCGCTGCCGTAGGGGTCCTCGATCGTCGTCCAGCCGTTGAGGGCGGCCAAGTCTGAGCCGTGGATGCCGCCGCAGGGCATGAACGGCACGCCGAAGGCCGCCGCCCGCAGGCCCGCGGTCAGGCTGGCGCAGGCATGCTCCTCCAGGCGGACGGCGCCGGACTCGATCGCCCGGCGGTACCAGGGTGCGAGGCCGAAATTGCCCTCCATGGCGACGATCCCGGCCCTGGCCCGCGACAGGACACCGGCGCGGCAGAGGATGTCGATGTCGTAGCCGGGTGACTGCTTGACGACCTCGAGGTCGCGGCGGCCCTGGCGGATCAGCTCGCGCACGAACGCGAAGGGGCCGCGGTGCAGGAAGCTGCCGCCGAGCGCCAGGGAGCTGCCGTCCGGCACCCGGGCGGCGAGGTCCGCGAGGGGGATGATCTTCTGGGTTCCGGCGCTCACGGGGCCTCCTCCGGTCGGAAACGTGTCAGGCCGCGCGGTAGGCGCGGATGCGGTCCTTCAAGCCCGGGCGCGCGGCCGAGGCGACGAGGTCGGCGAGGTCGTCCGCGCGGGTGTCGCGGGCGGCGGCGCGGTTGAGGGCCGCCCCGGCCCAGGGAGACAGGCGCGTCGCCGCCTCCGAGGCTGCCGCGATCGCTCTGGGCCAGGATTCGGCCGCCGCGACGGCGGTGAGGAACCCGTCGGCCAGGGCCTCCGGGGCGTCGAAGACTCGCCCCTCCTGCAGGACGAGCCGCGCCTTGGAGCCGCCGACCCGCTCGGCGTAGCGCCGTGTGCCGAGCACCAGCCCGAAGGACAGGCCGGGCATGCGGAAGGTGGCGGCTGGATCGCCGACCCGCCGGCCACAGGCGCAGACCACGTCGACCCCGGCGCCGAAATTGCGCCCGTGCGCGAGCGCCAGTGTGTCGAAGGGCGCGTGGGCCAGCGCCTGGAGAAGCTGCTCGATCCGCACGAAACGGAGCAGGAGGTCGCCTTCCGACTGAGCCTCGTAACCGCCGAAATCGAACCCGGCGCTGAAGTTCCGGCCCGCGCCCTTGAGCACGAGGAGCCGGGTCCCATCGCCGCCCGCCGCCGCCACGGCGTCGAGGAGTGCGTCGACTAGGTCGGCCGACAGAGCGTTCATCTTGTCCGGGCGGTTGAGCGTCAGGTTCAGCGTGTCGCCGCTGCGCTCTTTCAGGAGTTCGTCCATGGCGCCGCCCTCAAGCCGTCCGCACGCGGGCCGGCGCGGCGTCGCCGAACAACTCGGCGTTGTGCTGGCCGAGCGCCGGCGGCTCCCGGTAGATCGGGAAGCCCTCGCCCGAGAACTTGAGCGGCGACACGAAGGTGCGCGTCTCGGCTCCGGACGGCAGGCTCAGCGGCTGGACCCAGCCCATGTGCGTGACCTGCGGGTCGGCCAGCGCGTCGGCGTAGCCGTTGATCGGCGCGCAGGGCACGCCCGCGGCGCGGAACCGGGACAGCAGATCGGCACAGGTGAGGTCGGCGAAGTCGCGCTCCAAGATCGCGAGGAGATCCCCTTGGTTCTGCGCCCGCAGGGCGGTCGAGGCAAAGCGCGGATCCGCGGCGAGGTCGTCGCGCCCGATTGCTGCACAGGCGGCGCGATAGAGCGCGTTGTTGCCCGCCGCCATGGCAAAGTACCCGTCCTTGGCGCGGAAAGCCTGATAGGGCGCGTTGCGCGGGTGGGCCGAACCCAACCGCTTCGGGTCGCGGCCGCTACCGAAATACTCGCTGGTCTGGAGCGCGCCCATCGCCAGTGACGACCCGAACATCGAGGCGTCGATGTGCACGCCGGTCCCGCCCGCCCGCACCTGGAGCAGCGCCGCCGCGATGGCATAGGCCGCGTAGAGGCCGGTGCCGAAATCCGAGATCGGTACGCCGCACTTTACCGGCGGCGCGCCGGGTTCGCCCGTGACGCTCATCACGCCGCTCATCGCCTGGAGCGTCAGGTCGAATCCGGCCTCGGCGGAGCGCGGCCCCTCCTGACCGAAGGCTGAGATAGAGCAGTAGACGAGGCCGGGCTGCCCGGCGCTGACGCTCGCGTAGTCGAGGCCGAGCCGCTTCATCACGCCGGGGCGGTTGTTCTCCAGCACCACGTCGGCGGAGCGAATCAGATCCTGGGCACGTACCTTGTCGGTCGAATCCTTCAGATCCAGCGTCACGGAGCGCTTGTTGCGGTTGAGCGACGCGAAGTTCTCGCTGAAGCCCTCGTTGAGGGGCGGCCAAGCCCGCATCGTGTCGCCGCCGTCCGGGTTCTCGACCTTGATGACGTCGGCCCCCATGTCGGCGAGCAGCATGGCGCAAAATGGCCCGGCCGCGACACTGCAGAACTCGATCACACGGATACCGGACAGCGGTCGCATGGGCCTACTCCTCGATCAAGCAACCGCCGCCTGGGCACGCGGGGGCGCTGAGCCTCGGGCATGCCGCGGCGCGGTCGGGGATGAGATGGTGATGGGGTTGTAGCCGAGGGCCCGCGACAGGCTGCGCGCTGCGTCGACGACCGCGTCGCTGAAGCGGCGGAGCGCCGTGGGATTCAGGCGATCGGCCGGCCCGGAGATACCGATCGCCGCGACGGGACGGCCCATGGCATCGTGGACGATCGCGGCAAGCCCGCACACGCCCTCACGCCACTCCCCGCGATTGATCGCGAAACCCTGAATCCGGACCTGCTCGAGTTCCCGCCGCAGGAGGTCGAGGGTCGCGATCGTGCGCGGCGTGTGGACCTGGAGCGTCTCCGGCAGGTGGGCCAGCGCCTCCTCCTGATAAGCGAGCAGCGCCTTGCCGGACGCCACACAATAGGCTGGAGCGCGGCCACCGATCGACGAATAGGCGCGAACCGGCTGGGGGCTCTCGATCTTGTGCAGGTAGATGACGTCCGCCCTGTCGAGCAGCGACAGGTGGATGGTCTCATGGGTTTGATCGGCCAGAGTCCGCATGAAGGGCTCGGCGACCTGCCGGACGTCGATCCGCGCCACAACGGGACTGGCGAGTTCGAAGAGCTTCAAGGTGCAGGCGTAGGTGCCACCGGTCTGGGCGCGTACGTAGCCGGCGGCCACCAGTGTCTGGAGCGTGCGATGCACATTGCTCTTCGTGAGGTTGAGCGCGCGCGCCAATTCGCTGACGCCCCGGGGCGTCTCGCTACCGGCCAAGTGCTCTAGGAGCATCAATCCCTTGAGAAGCGTGCTGTCCATCGTTCCAACATTCGAAACAGCGTTCTGACAGAGGCTAGCTTTGTCGGTCGCGGCTCGTCAAGTGCAGTCTCACAAACGAGCTGCAATAAGATGCCTGGCGCCTCGAATATCTGGCGCGTAGTCACGAGTTCTGCAGGTTTTCCATTGACTACAAGCGACGGCCTTCATAGCATGCCAATTCATGAGACACCGTTCCAAATAATAGAACAGATCGCGTCGTTCTCAGGCCGGCGGCAGCCTTCCGAAGAGAAGGCCGTTTCATTGACGGGAGAGAAACTATGGACGCTTCGGCGCAGCGACCGCCCTCGAAGAAGGATGTCTTCCGCGTAGTGAGCGGCAATTTCCTCGAAATGTTCGATTTTATGGTCTACGGCTTCTACGCCGCTGCGGTGGCAAAGGCCGTCTTTCCCAACGACAACGAGTACGTCTCGTTGATGCTGTCGTTGGCCACCTTCGGGATCGGCTTCTTGATGCGTCCGCTCGGCGCCATCGTGCTCGGCGCCTATATCGATCGCCACGGCCGGCGAGCCGGGCTGGTCATGAGCCTTGCCATCATGTCGGTGGGCGTCGCGCTCATCACGTTCACGCCGACCTACGCATCGATTGGCATCGCCGCTCCCATTCTCGTCCTGATCGGCCGATTGCTGCAGGGGTTCTCCGCCGGCGCCGAATCCGGCGGCGTCTCGGTCTATCTGTCGGAGATCGCGACGCCGGGGAATCGCGGCTTCTACGTGAGCTGGCAATCGGCGAGCCAGCAGGTCGCCGTGGTCTTCGCCGCCGTTATCGGCGTGACCCTGCGCGGCTTCCTGACGGAGGAGCAGATGCTCGCCTGGGGATGGCGCATTCCGTTCCTGATCGGCTGCCTGATCATCCCCGTCCTGTTCTGGATCCGGCGCTCGATGCAGGAGAGCGAGGATTTTGCGCAGCGGGCGAAGCATCGCCGCGTAACCCTCGGCGAGATCTACCGGTCACTTCTCCAGAACTGGGCGATCGTGCTCAAGGCGGTGCTGCTCGTCACACTGACGAGCGTCTTCTTCTACATGATCACGGCCTATACCCCGACCTACGCGCGTCAGGTTCTTGGCCTGAGTGCGCATGACAGCTTCGTGGTCACCGTCTGCGTCGGCGTGGCGAACTTCGTCTGGGTGCCCGTTATGGGGGCGGTGTCGGACCGGGTCGGGCGGCTTCCGGTGCTCCTGACCTTCTCGGTGTTGATCGGTCTCACGGCTTACCCGGTCATGGCGTGGCTCGTGACAGACCCGTCCTTCGGCCGCTTGCTGGCCGCCCTCATGTGGATGTCGTTCCTGTATGGCGGCTACCAGGGGGTGATGGTCGTCACGCTGACCGAGATCATGCCGGCCGAGGTTCGCGCCACAGGCTTCTCCCTGGCCTACAGTCTCGCACAGGCAATTTTCGGCGGCTTCACCCCGGCGATCTGTACCTATCTGATCCACGCAACGGGGAATCGAGCCATGCCAGGCCTCTGGCTCGCTTGTGCGGCCCTGTTCTCGATCGTGGGCGCTCTGACCCTCTACCGCAACGTGCACATCTCCCGACGTGGGACGACGGCTGTCACGCCGGCCTGAGCGCGGACCGGCACAATCGCGCTGGTCGACTCGTTCAATGGCCGCCCGCGGGACGAGTGCCTGAACGCAAACTGGTTCTCGTCGTCGGCCGCCGCGAGGAGCGAGATCGAGGCGTGGCGGCGGCAGGCCAACCCGGCTGGACCACAGCCTGCGTCCCTGGGCGCCTCAAGGCGTCCCAGATCTTCCGACGACGGACACGCGGCGCGGCCCCGTCATCGGCGTCGTCGACCCGCAGGCGGCGATCAAACGCAGCATCGCCGGGTACGACCGACACGCCGAGCCCGTCATCTGGACCCGGCCGGCCACCGATATCCTCGCTGCCGTCAGCCTGGCCTACTGATACCCTTTCGGGAAGGGATCGGGCTTGATCAACTCGGGACTGGTGTAGACGATCTCGAACTGGCCGTCGGGCTTGGCCCGGCCGACCCGCGTCTTCGACCAGAGATGGTGGTTCTCGTCGATCTTCACGTAGCCTTCCGGCGCCCCCTTGAATTCTAGGCCGGGCGAGGCCGCCACGACCTTGTCGACGTCGAAGGTGCCGGCCTTCTCGCAGGCCATCTTCCACAGGAACGGGCCGAGATAGGCCGCCTGCGTCACGTCGCCGATGACCGTCTTCTCGCCCCACATCTTCTTGAATGCGGCCACGAACGCCTTGTTGTTCTCGTTCTGGATCGACTCGAAGTACTTCATGCACGAGTAGGCCCCGGCGATGTTCTCGCCGCCGATGCCGTCGACCTCGTCCTCGGTCACCGAGAGCGTCATCAGCACCTGCTTCGAGAGGTCGATGCCGGCCGCCTTGAGCTGCTTGTAGAACGCCACGTTCGAGCCGCCCACGATCGTGGCGAAGATCACCTTGGGCTTGGTGAGCTTGATCTTGTTGATGACCGAGTTGAACTGCGTGTGGCCGAGGGGGAAGTACTCCTCGCCGACGACCTTGCCCTTGAGCACGGTCTCGATGTGCCGGCGGGCGATCTTGTTGGAGGTGCGCGGCCAGATGTAGTCCGAGCCGATGAAGTAGAAGCTGTCGCCGCCCTTCTCCTTGTGGACCCAGTCGAGGCCGGCGAGGATCTGCTGGGTGGCCTCCTGGCCGGTGTAGAAGACGTTCTTGGACTGCTCCAGGCCCTCGTAGAAGGTCGGGTAGTACAGCAGGCCGTTGTACTGCTCGAAGACCGGCAGCACCGCCTTGCGCGAGGCCGAGGTGAAGCAGCCGAACACGGCGGCGCAATGGTCGTTGACGAGGAGCTTCTTGGCCTTCTCGGCGAAGGTCGGCCAGTCGGAGGCGCCGTCCTCCTGGATGATCTTGATCTTGCGTCCGAGCACGCCGCCGGCGTCGTTGATCTGCTGGATCGCCAGCTTCTCGCCCTGGCTCGGCCCGGTCTCCGAGATCGCCATGGTGCCGGTGATCGAGTGCAGGATGCCGACCGTCACCTCGCTGTCGGTCACTGCCAGAGCGCCGGCCTCGGCGGCCGCCGCGACGCGCGGCAGCGATGCCGCGAGCGGGGCCGCCGCCAGCCCGAGCAGCAGGCGCCGGCGGAGGGTGAAGTGCGCGGGATCGTCTGTCGCCATGGGGGGCAAATCCTTCAGATCGTTCGAGAAGGTGGGCCGCCCCGTCCGCACCGGATCAGCCGTCACGCACGGGATCGTCTCCTTCGGTACATTTCTTCAAAAGAAAAAAAATTTCGCAAGATGAAAACATCGGCAGCCTGCCCATATCGGCGGCGGCGCTCCCGGGCGCCGGCTTCCTATTTGCGGCGGCGGGCCGGGGCGAGCCCGGTCAGCGCCGCGAAGGCGCGACCGGCGGCCGCCTCCAGCCCCGCCGCCAGGGTGCCGCCGTCGGGCGCGAGGAGCCGGAGGCCGAGCCCGGCCGCGTTCGGCAGCGGGCTGAGCCCGGCCCGGCAGCCGGTGCGGTCGGCCGCGGCCTGGACGTCCCCGGGATCCGGCAGGCACGGGGCCGGACCGAGGATGACGAGGGCGCCGTAGGCCCGCCACGGGCCGAGCGGCGAGGCCGGATCGCGGAATTCGGCGCCGGCGATGCGCGCCCGCTCGCGGACCAGGACGGCCCCCGCCGCCGTCTCGATGCCGAGGGCGAGCTCGACGTGCTCGAACGGCCTGCCGCGGCCCTCCGGGTCGTGACACGCAATGCTCTCGGAGACGACGGCACGGGCCCCGGGCTCGAGCGTGACCCGGGTCGAGGCCGAGAGGGCGGCGCCGGGGAACAGGATCAGGGGATCGGGCACGCAGTGGAGGAAGGCATCGGCGCCGACGCGGATCCGCGTGTCCTGGCGGGCCGGCTGGTCGGCGCTGCGATGGACGACCGTGGCGGCCTGGGTGGTGACGTGCGCCGCCGAGCCCGGACCCATCGCGATGTCGAGGCCGAGACGGTCGCCGCGGTAGAGGCCGCCGGAAGCCGATTGCAGGTACAGCGTGATCAGCTCCGGCCGCTGCGGATACAGGCGGAACGGCCTCGTGATGTGGAACGGGTACGGCACGTGCTGGTCGGCGAGCACGCTGGTCCCGCCGCCGCGCACGAAGCCGAGGCGGGCCGTCGCGCGGCGGCCGGTCTGGACGTCGTCGGGCACGGCTAGGGCGCGAACAGGACGGCCCGGCCGATGGCATCCGCCACCGCGTCGATGCCGAGGCCCGCGCGCGCGTTCGTGGCGAGGACCGGCCTGCCGCTTCGGACCCGCGCGGCCTCCGCGAGCATCCCGTCGAGGTCGACGCCGACATGCGGCGCGAGGTCGATCTTGTTGATCACGAGGAGGTCGCAGCGCAGCACGCCCGGGCCGCGCTTGCGCGGGATGTCGTCGCCGCCGGCCACGTCGATCACGAAGATCCACCAGTCCACGAGGTCGAGGGAGAAGGTCGAGGCGAGGTTGTCGCCGCCGGATTCGAAGACGAGCAGCTGCAGGCCCGGGAAGCGCGCCTCCAGCGCGTCGCCCGCGGCGATGTTGAGGGTCGGGTCCTCCCGGATCACCGTGTGCGGGCAGGCCCCGGCCTCCACAGCCTCGACGCGGCGCGGATCGATCAGCCCGGAGCGGCGCAGCCGCTCGGCGTCCTCCTTGGTGACGAGATCGTTCGTGATCACCGCGAGATCGACGCCCCGCGCCCGCAGCACGGGGATCAGCCGCTCGATCAGCGCGGTCTTGCCGGATCCGACCGGGCCGCCGATCCCGATCCGGGCGGCGTTCGCGGGAGTCACGTCGGTCATGGGGAGCGGGGCCGTGAGAGGGGTGGCGGGGTTCGGCGGCGCTCAGCGCAGCATGTAGCGCTGGGCGAGCGGCAGGGTCCGGGCCGGCTCGCAGGTGGCGAGCACGCCGTCGACGAAGACGTCGAAGGTCTGCGGGTCGACGCGGATCTCCGGGCAGGCGTCGTTCCAGAGCATGTCGGCCTTCGTCAGCGTGCGGGTCCCGCGGGCGGGCAGGAGCGCCTTGCGCAGGCCGAGCCGGCCGCCGAGATCGGCCTCGATCGCCAGGGGATGGACGAAGCAGGCCGAGAGCGCCTGCTTGGCGCGCCCGAAGGCGCCCCATTGCGGGCGCATCAGCACCGGCTCGCAGGTCATCAGCGAGGCGGCGGAATCGCCCATCGCGCCCCAGGCGATGAAGCCGCCCTTGATCACGAGCTCCGGCTTGATCCCGAAGAAGGCCGGCCGCCAGACCACGATGTCGGCCATCTTGCCGGGCTCCAGCGAGCCGACATGCTCCTGGATGCCGAAGGTGCGCGCGGCGTTGATCGTGTACTTGGCGATGTAGCGCCTGATCCGGGCATTGTCGCCGAAGCCCGGCCTCTCCTCGGGGAGCGGGCCGCGCTGGTCCTTCATCTTCGAGGCGAGCTGCCAGGTCCGGCAGACGACCTCGTGGATCCGGCCCATGCCCTGGCTGTCGGAGCCGAGCATCGCGATCGCCCCGATGTCGTGGAGCACGTCCTCGGCCGCGATGGTCTGGGCGCGGATGCGGCTCTCCGCGAAGGCCACGTCCTCCGGCAGAGCCGGGTTGAGGTGGTGGCACACCATCGTCATGTCGAGGTGCTCGTCGAAGGTGTTGACCGTGTAGGGGTTGGTCGGGTTCGTTGACGAGGGCAGGCAGTGCGGCAGCCCGGCGACCCGGATGATGTCCGGCGCGTGGCCGCCCCCGGCCCCCTCCGTGTGGTACATGTGGATGGTGCGGCCGCCGATCGCCGCCAGCGTGTCCTCTACGAAGCCCGACTCGTTCAGCGTGTCGGTGTGGAGCTGGACCTGGAAGTCGTAGGCGTCGGCGAAGCCCAGGCAGGCGTCGATCGCCGCCGGCATCGCGCCCCAGTCCTCGTGGATCTTGAGGCCGAGGACGCCGGTCTCCAGCTGCTCCTTCAGGGCGGCCGGCCGGTGGGTGTTGCCGCGCCCGAGGAAGCCGAAATTCACCGGCCAGGCCTCGGCGGCCTGGAGCATGCGGCCGGTGTTGAACGGGCCGCCGGAATCGATGCCGACGGTGATCGGCCCGAGCGAGCCGCCGAGCAGGGTCGTGACGCCGGAGGCGATCGCGTGGTCCGGCAGGCCGGCGGAATCGAAGTGCACGTGCACGTCGATGGCCCCGGGCGTCGCGATCAGGCCCTCGCAGTCGCGCACCGTCGTCCCGGCCGACACGATCAGGCGCGGGTCGACGCCGTCCATGATCGCCGGGTTGCCGGCCTTGCCGAGCGCCACGATCCGCCCGTCCTTGATGCCGAGATCGCCCTTCTGGATGCCGAGGACGGGGTCGATCACCACGACGTTGCAGAGGAGGAAGTCGAGCGCGCCCTGCGCGGCGGTCACCCCGGGCGCCATCCCGATCCCGTCGCGCAGGGTCTTGCCGCCGCCGTGCAGGCACTCGTCCCCGTAGACGGCGTGGTCGTGCTCGACGACCGCCACCAGGGAGGTGTCGGCGAGCCGCACTCCGTCCCCGGTGGTCGGCCCGTAGAGGGCGGCGTAGTCGCGGCGCGGGATCGTCACCATGGCACTCTCCCTAGGCGCCCTTGAAGCCGCGGGCCTTGGCGCGGGCGAGGGCCGCCGCCCGCGCCGCGTCGTCGGGCAGGGTCCCCTGCGTCAGGTCGTTGAGCCCGGTCAGCTCCCGGGCGCCGCCGAAGCCGACCAGCGTCACGGTCTTGCGCTGGCCCGGCTCGAAGCGGATCGCCGTCCCGGCCGGGATGTCGAGGCGGTAGCCCAGGGCCGCCGCCCGGTCGAAATCGAGCGCCCGGTTCACCTCGAAGAAGTGGTAGTGCGAGCCGATCTGGACCGGGCGGTCGCCGGTGTTGACGACGTCGAGGGTGACCCGCGGGCGGCCCGCGGCGAGCTCGATCGCGCCGTCGGCCGGCAGGATCGCGCCGGGCTCCAGGGTGTCGGCGGGGGCGCCCGCCCGGGCGCGGACCGGCTCGTGGACCGTGACGAGCTTGGTGCCGTCCGGGAAGACGCCCTCGACCTGCAGGATCGGCAGCATGGCGGCGATGCCCGGCATCACGTCCTCGGTCGACAGGATCGTGGAGCCCCAGCCGATGAGGTCGGCGACGCTGCGCCCGTCGCGCGCGCCCTCTAGGATCTCGTCGGTGATGAGCGCCACCGCCTCCGGGTAGTTGAGCTTGAGGCCGCGGGCCCGGCGCTTGCGGGCGAGCTCGGCCGCGGTGAAGATCGTGAGCCGTTCCAGCTCGGTGGGCGTGAGCAACATCACCCGCTCCCTAGTTGGCGAACAGGCGCAGGTCGGCGCGCGCGTGCCGCATCGCGGCGACCTCGATCAGCGGCGTGAAGCCCGTGAGGACGATCGCGCCGTCGGGGTCCTCGGTCACGGGCCGCTCGGCGATCTCCGCAACGAGCGGCAGCACCGTCTGGAGGGCCTGCTGGCCCTGGATGGCGCCCACCTGACCGAGCCGGACCGTGGCCGAGACCAGGCCGGAGACGAGCTGGTAGCCGGCGACGGCCGCCGCCTCCGCTTCCGACAGGCCCAGCCCCCGCCACAGGGCGCCCTGCACGGTGGCGAGGTGCCCCAGCATGAGCCCGGACCGGATCGCGGCGCGGATGTCCCCGGCACCGGGCGTCGCGAGCCGCGCGTGGGTGGTCAGCAGGGAGGCGCCGTTGCGCCGGCTGCCGGTGCGCATCGCCTCGACGAGGGTGGCCGCCTCCACGGCGGCGTCGATGCGGCCGAGCCGGGCCGGATCGGGGCCGGCGCGGTGGGCGAGGATCAGGGCGACGCGGTCGCTCTCCGCCCACCGGAAGCGCACGAGAGCCGTGAGCGTCCGCGTCAGGCTCCCCGTGTCGAAGGCCGGGTCGCCCGCGACGAGTCCCTCGATCCCGTTGGAGAAGGCGAAGCTCCCGCTCGGGAAGGCGGCGTCGGCCTGCTGGAGGGACAGGAGCCGGCTCAGCACGGCGCCGCCTCGTCGAGGATGGTGTGGGTCACCTGCCGGTCGGTGACGAGGGCGCCGAGGCGGACGAGGTACGCGTCGGCCGGTCCGTCCATCGCCACCAGGAGGGCGCCGTCGGCGAAGCGGACCCGCCAGTGGAGGTTGCCGGCGTGGTAGCCGAGCTCGAGGGCGGCGGCCTGGCTGTCCGGGACGAGGCGGAGCCAGCGCTCGGAGCCGACCCGGGCGACGAGGGCGCGGTCCGCGTCCAGCGCCAGCACGGCCCCGTCGAAGAGCGGCTCGTCCCGCGGCAGGGCGAGGGCGATCTCCTCGCCGGACTGAGTGGTCGCGCGGATCCGCCGCCGGGCGACGTCGGTGCTCGACACGACGAGCACGTCCACCGCGCCGCGATGCGCGAGGTGGTGCAGGCGATGCGCCATCTCGGCGTCCTGCCGGCTGCCCAGGATACGATGGATCACACGCATGTCGGTCCGCGTCCCGCTCCCCGTGGCCAGGATTGAACTGGGCCTTGCAAGAGCCGGTCCGCCGTTCGGCGCGTCACCGGCAGCACCGGCTCAGACATCGAGCGTGGTCTCGCGCTCCCAGGCGGTGAAATGGGCGCAGTAGCTGTCCCACTCATTCTGCTTCAACTTGAGGTAGGCGACGGAGAACGCGCCGCCCAGATTGTCCCGCAGGGCCTCGTCGGCCTCGAAGGCGCGCAGGGCGTCCAGCAGGTTGAGCGGCAGGCGCGGCGCGCCGGTGACGGCGTGGCCGTCGCGGTACATGTCGACGTCGCTGTGCGGCCCGGGATCGGCCGCCGACGCCAGGCCGTCCAGGCCCGCCGCCAGGATCGCCGCCTGGAGCAGGTACGGATTGGCCGCCCCGTCGGGCAGGCGCAGCTCGAACCGGCCCGGCCCGGGCACGCGCACCATGTGGGTTCGGTTGTTGCCGGTCCAGGTCACGGCGTTCGGCGCCCAGGTCGCGCCCGAGATCGTGCGGGGCGCGTTGATGCGCTTGTAGGAATTGACCGTCGGGTTGGTGATCGCGGCGAGCGCGGGCGCGTGCCGCATGATCCCGCCGAGGAAGTGCCGGCCCCGGGTCGAGAGGCCGAACGGCATCTCGGGATCCGCGAAGGCGTTCACGGTGCCGGCATTGTTCCACACCGAGACGTGGCAGTGGCAGCCGTTGCCGGTCAGCCCCGGGAACGGCTTCGGCATGAAGGTCGCCCGCAGGCCGTGCCGCTCGGCGACCGAGCGGACCATGAACTTGAAGAAGGCGTGCTTGTCGGCGGTGGCCAGCGCGTCGTCGTACTCCCAGTTCATCTCGAACTGGCCGTTCGCGTCCTCGTGGTCGTTCTGGTAGGGCTTCCAGCCCAGAGCCAGCATGTGGTCGCAGATCTCGGCGATCACGTCGTAGCGGCGCATCAGCGCCTGCTGGTCGTAGCAGGACTTCTCCGCCCGATCGTGGTGATCCGAGATCGCCGATCCGTCCGCGCTCAGCAGGAAGAACTCGGCCTCGACGCCGGTCTTGACCCGCAGACCCTCGGCGGCGGCCCGCGCCACCAGCTGCTTCAGCACCACCCGGGGCGCCTGGTCGACCGGCGCGTCCGCCATGGTGCAGTCGGCCGCCACCCAGGCGACGTCCGGCTTCCAGGGCAGGCGGATCACCGAGGCGGCGTCCGGCATCGCGAACAGGTCGGGATGGGCCGGCGTGAGGTCGAGCCAGGTGGCGAAGCCCGCGAAGCCCGCGCCGTCGCGCTGCATGGCGCCGATCGCCTGCGCGGGCACCAGCTTGGCGCGCTGGCAGCCGAACAGGTCCGTGTAGGAGATCATGAAGTACTTCACGCCGTGCTCGGCGGCGTAGGCGGAAAGGTCGGTCGTCACGGCAGCCCCCTGAGCGCGGATCGGGTGGGGGCCGGCCGCGCCCCGTTCCGGCGCGACCGGCGGGGTTTGAAGGGCCCTAGAAGCCCGCTTTGCCCGGGTACCAGTCGGTCCCGGCCAGCGGCACGCGGGCCATGGCGGCGGCCTCGAGCGTCAGCGCCACGAGATCCTCGGGCTCCAGATTGTGCAGGTGGTTGTGGCCGCAGGCGCGGGCGATCGTCTGCGCCTCCAGGGTCATGACCTTCAGGTAGTTGGCGAGCTTCCGGCCGGCGCGGACCGGGTCGAGGCGGGCCGCCAGCTCGGGGTCCTGCGTGGTGATGCCCGCGGGGTCGCGGCCCTCGTGCCAGTCGTCGTAGGCGCCCGAGGTGGTGCCGAGCTTGCGGTACTCCTCCTCGTAGGCCGGGTCGTTGTCGCCGATGGCGACGAGCGCCGCGGTGCCGATCGAGACCGCGTCGGCCCCCAGCGCGATCGCCTTGGCGACGTCCGCGCCCGAGCGGATGCCGCCCGAGATCACGAGCTGCACCTCCCGGTGCAGGCCGAGATCCTGCAGCGCCTGCACGGCGGGCCGGATGCAGGCCAGCGTCGGCTGGCCGACATGCTCGATGAACACGTCCTGGGTCGCCGCCGTGCCGCCCTGCATGCCGTCGAGGACGACGACGTCGGCGCCGGCCTTCGCGGCGAGCGCGGTGTCGTAATAAGGCCGGGCGCCGCCGACCTTCACGTAGATCGGCTTCTCCCAGTCGGTGATCTCGCGCAGTTCGCCGATCTTGATCTCGAGGTCGTCGGGGCCGGTCCAGTCCGGATGGCGGCAGGCGGAGCGCTGGTCGATGCCCTTGGGCAGGTCGCGCATCGCGGCGACCCGGTCGGAGATCTTCTGGCCGAGCAGCATGCCGCCGCCACCGGGCTTCGCGCCCTGGCCGACCACCACCTCGATGGCGTCGGCGCGCCGGAGGTCGCGCGGGTTCATGCCGTAGCGGGAGGGCAGGTACTGGTAGACGAGGATGTCGGAATGGCCGCGCTCCTCGTCGGTCATGCCGCCGTCGCCGGTGGTGGTGGAGGTGCCGGCCAGGCTCGCGCCGCGGCCGAGCGCCTCCTTGGCGTTAGCGGACAGGGATCCGAAGCTCATGCCGGCGATGGTGATCGGGATCTTCAACGCGATCGGTTTCTTGGCAAATCGCGTGCCGAGGGTGACGCCGGTCCCGCAGGTCTCCCGGTAGCCCTCCAGGGGATAGCGGGACATCGAGGCGCCGAGGAACAGCAGGTCGTCGAGATGCGGGAGCTTGCGCTTCGTGCCGCCGCCGCGGATGTCGTAGATGCCGGTGGCCGCCGCCCGGCGGATCTCCGCCAGGGTGTGGTCGTCGAAGGTCGCCGACTTGCGCGGCGGCATCGGCGGGTTCTGGTAGGTCATGCCCGGTCTCCCGCTTGAGCCGCTCCCGATCGGGAGCGGCTTTAAGTCCTTGATTCGACGCGCTCGCTCGCGCCGAACCGGTATCCACTCCGGCGGCGCGCTCTCAGTAGGCGTCGGCGTTGTCGATGTTGAAGCTGTAGAGTTTGCGGGCCGAGCCGTAGCGCCGGAACTCTTCCGGCCGGACGTCCGCGACCCCGGCGCGGTCCAGCAGGGCCGCGAGGTGCGCGCGGTGCTCGGGGCGCATCGGCTTCTCGATGCAGTCGGCCCCGAGGCTCTTCACACTGCCGCGGACGAACAGCTTCGCCTCGTAGAGCGAGTCGCCCAGCGCCTCGCCGGCATCGCCCAGGACCACGAGGGATCCGGACTGGCCCATGAAGGCCGACATGTGGCCGATCGAGCCGTGCACGACGATGTCGATGCCCTTCATGGAGATGCCGCAGCGCGAGGCCGCGTTGCCCTTGATGACGAGGAGGCCGCCGCGCCCGGTGGCGCCGGCATATTGCGAGGCGTCGCCCTCGATCACGACGGTGCCGGACATCATGTTCTCGGCGACGCCGGGGCCCGCCGAGCCCTGCACCGTGACGGTGCCGCCGTCGTTCATGCCGGCGCAGTAGTAGCCGACCGAGCCCCGCACCGTGACGGTGACGGGCCCGTCGATCCCGACCGCCACCGCGTGCTGGCCCCGCGGGTTCAGCACCTCGAATTCGGTGTCGTTGGCGCCCGGAGCGACGCCGTGGAGGGCTTGGTTCAGGGCGCGCAGGGGCGTCGCCGCCAGATCGAAGACGGGCATGGGCGAGATCCGTGACGAGATCCGTGACGAGAAGGCTGCGGGGGCGGCTCAGGCGGCCCGCCGCTGATCCCAGAAGTAGACGGTCGCCGGCTCGGGCTCCCAGACGCGGGCGGATTCGATCCCCGGCAGGCCGACGAGCGCTCGGTATTCCGAGCCGAAGGCGACGTAGCGCTCGGTCTCGGCCATGATCGCCGGCTTGCAGGCGATCGGGTCGCGCAGCACCCCGAAGCCGGACTTGGTGCCGACCACGAAGGTGAAGAACCCGTCGAGATCCGTGAGCGCCCCCGCGAGCGCCGCGCCGAGGTCCCGGCCCCGCGCCATGGCGGTGGTGAGATAGGCCGCCGCGACCTCGGAATCGTTCTCCGTCTCGAAGGCCATACCGTCCCGGGCGAGGCTCCGGCGCAGGTTGTTGTGGTTCGACAGCGAGCCGTTATGCACGAGGCACTGGTCGGCGCCCGTCGAGAACGGGTGCGCGCCCATCGTGGTCACGGCCGATTCCGTCGCCATCCGGGTGTGGCCGATGCCGTGGGTGCCCGACATTCCGGCGATGCCGAAGCGCGCCACCACGTCCTTCGGCAGGCCGACCTCCTTGTAGATCTCCACGCTCTCGCCCGCGCCCATCACGCGCAGATCGGGCGCGAGGCCCTTCAGGGCGTCGCGCGTCGCGGCGAGGCGGTCGGACGCCACGGTGATGACCGCGTGCGAGCTCTTCACCGCCGCCCGCGCCGAGCCGCCGGAGGCCTCCGCGAGGCGCTGCTCCAGGGCGGGAAAATCCGCCTCCGGGCGTGCCGACTGCACGGTGATCTTCGACAGGCCGAGGGCCGGCGGCCGGTAGATCGCGAGGCCGGCCGAGTCCGGCCCCCGATCCGTCATGGTGACGAGCATGTCGGCGAGCAGCGCGCCGAGCTGCGGCTCCAGGGCGGGGTCCTTCAGGAACAATCCGACGATGCCGCACATGGCACCACCTCCGTCGCGGGTTCGCCCGGAGCATAGGCGGCCTGCGCGGCGGAAATCAACCCTCAAGAAATAAGATTTCTTCCTGAGAACAACGCGGCCCGTCAGCCTGTGCGGCCCGACTGTGGATACGCGATCACCGAGAGGTAGCGGGCCGGCAGCACGAGCAGCTCCGCCGGCCCGTGCGGGGCATCGGCGTCGAAGAACAGGCTGTCGCCGGGCTGCATGTGGAAGTGCCGGTCCCCGTGCCGGTACAGCACTTCGCCCTCCAGCATGTAGAGGAACTCCAGGCCGGGGTGCTGGAAGGTCGGGAATACGTCCGAATCGGTCGTGAGCGTGATCAGATACGGCTCGACCGTCACGCCGCTGGTGTTCTCGTGGATGTGCCCGAGCAGGTTGTACTGGTGCCCGGCCCGCGTGCCGCGCCGCTCCAGCTCGATCCCCTCCCCGGCCTTGACGAAGACCGCGTTGCGGACCTCCTCGTAGCCGCGGAAGAAGCCGGTGATCGGCATGCCGAGCGCCTGGGCGAGCAGCTGCAGCGTCGTCAGGGACGGCGAGATGTTGCCGTTCTCGATCTTCGACAGCATGCCGGGCGACAGGCCGGTCGTCGCGGCGAGGTCCGCCGAGGTGATGCCGAGCCGCTTCCGGCGCTCGCGCACCGCGTGGCCGATCGCGCGCTCGAGGTTGTTCTCGCGCGGCTCGCGGACGGCGTGCGGATCCTGCAGCAGGACCGGCTCCCGCTCCGGCCGCGGGGCCTCCCCTGCCGTCCGGTTCGAAGCGCCTGACGGCATGGCGGATCTCCCTCCTCGGCGATCGTGGGCTCCGGCCAAGCGGGTCCTCCGCCGCCGTGCCGTGGCCCCGGACGCCTGTCAACGTCGCGATCCGCGACCCGTCGAGGAATCGCGGTTGAGGACGGATCGGCGCGCGGCGCCGACGGCCGGAGCGCGGACGCTCGACCGCGCCGGGGGCGGCGTGGCACCGTCCCGGCCGGCGGCGCACCGCGCTCCGTGCGTGATCTCACGCCGCCGGATCCGAACCCGTCGCAGGGTTGGCCGGCGGGGCGAGCCGGTCGCCCCGCCGGCGCGAATCGAGGGTGGGCATGGCCGGGACAGGACCGAGCAGGCGCGGGATCCTCGCGGGCGGCGGCGCCGCGGCGGCGGCCGCGCTGCTGCCGCGGGCGGCCCGGGCCGCGCCGCGGATCATCCTCAACGACGCGAGCGGCCTCAACCCGACCCCGGTGACGCGCCACGCCCTGCTCCCGACGGGGTCGACCGATGCCCTGATCGAGGCCGTGCGCGCCGAGATCCGGGATGCCGCCGCCGCCGGCCGGCCGGTCGCCGTCGGCGTCGCCCGCCATTCCATGGGCGCCCAGAGCCTCGCCCGCGACGGGACGGCCGTGACCCTGGAGGGCGGCCCAATTGAGCCCGACACAGCCGCCGGCCTCTACCGGGTCGGGGCCGGCGCGCGCTGGTCGCAGGTCATCCGGCAGCTCGACCGGATCGGCTACTCGCCGACGGTCATGCAGTCGAACAGCGATTTCGGGGTCGGCTCGACCTTCTGCGTCAACGCCCACGGCTGGCCCGCGCCGCACGGCCCGTTCGGCTCCACCGTCCGCGCCCTCCGCCTCGTCCTGGCCGACGGCAGCCTCGTGACCTGCTCCCGCGAGGAGAACGCCGAGCTGTTCGGGCTGGCGATGGGCGGATACGGCCTGTTCGGGATCGTGGTCGACCTTGTGGTCGAGATGGTGCCGAACCGCCTCCTCACGCCGACCTTCGCGGTGATGCCGGCCGCGGATTTCGCGCCGGCCTTCGCGGCGGCGGTGGCGCGCGACGCGCGCCTGCGGATGGCCTACGGCCGGCTCTCGGTCGCGCAGGCCGGCTTCTTCGACGAGGCGATCCTCGTCACCTACGCGGAGGCCGAGCACCCGCCGCAGGTGCTGCCCGCGGCGGCCGCCCAGGGGGCGTTCTCGGCGGTCTCGCGGGAGATCTACCGCGCCCAGGTCGGCAGCGAGTTCGGCAAGCGCGCCCGCTGGATCGCCGAGACCCGGCTCAACCCGACGCTCGATCCCGGCCTCGCCACCCGCAACAGCCTGATGAACGAGCCGGTGGCCAACCTCGCCTCGCGCGACCGCAGCCGCACCGACATCCTGCACGAGTACTTCGTCCCGCCCGAGCGCTTCGACGCGTTCCTCGCCGCCTGCCGCGAGACCATCCCGCGCTCGGGCTGCGACTGCCTCAACGTCACCCTGCGCTACGTGGCGGCGGACCCGGACTCGGCGCTGGCCTACGCGCCGGGCCCGCGGATCGGCGCGGTGATGTCGTTCTCGCAGGGCCTCACCCCCGGCGACGAGGCCGCGATGATGCGCATGACCGAGGCCCTGATCGAGCGCGTCGTGGCGATCGGCGGGGCCTATTACCTGCCCTACCGCCTGCACGCCCGGCGCGACCAGATGGCCCGGGCCTATCCCAGGCTCGACGCCTTCGTGGCCGCCAAGCGCCGCTACGATCCGGGGCTGCTGTTCCGGAACGCCCTGTGGTCGACCTACATGGCCTGACCGCGCCCCGGCACGGATCCGCCTCGCGCGGGCCGCGCGTGCCGACTCAGGAGACGCCCATGAGACCCACGCCCCCGCAGGTGGCCGCCCTCGCCTTCGCGGCCATCCTGCTGTTCGCCGCCGCCACCGACTACGTCCCGGCCTTCCGGGACGCGGAGGGCCGCGTCTTCGGCCTGTTCCGGCTCGACGTCTACAAGGACGCGCTCCACCTCGCCTCCGGCCTGTGGGCGCTCGCCGCCGGCCTGTGGTCGCGCTCCGCCGCCGTGACCTTCCTGCGGGCCTTCGGGGCGATCTACCTCCTCGACGGCGTCGTCGGCGTGCTCACCGGGTCGAGCTTCCTCGACCTGTCGCTGTTCCTGAAGGGCTTCCAGGACAGCCCGCTCCTGTCCAACGGCCCGCACCTGAGCCTCGGCCTCGCCGGCGTCGTGCTAGGCTGGTGGCCGTGGCGCGCCCGGACCGCGGCCGGGGTCGCCGCGTGAGCCCCCGGCCCCCCCGCCGCCGGCGACGGGTCGTCCGCTGGGCGGTCGCCGGCCTCGCCGTTCTGGCCCTCGCCTGCGCCCTGCCCGTCGCGGCGATCGAGGGGGGCTGCACGGTCAGGCCCGATCCCGCCGGGCCGGGGCGTTCGGCGGGCGGCTCGCGCTTCGGGATCGCCCCCGAGGGCTACAAGCGCGCGGCCGGCGACAGCTACCTCACCTTCCCCGAATGGGACATCGTCCACGCCTACGCGGACCTCGCCGGGGTGACGCGTTCCGCCTCGGAATCGGCCTTCGACTACTGGGCGGCGACGACGGGCTTCTGGACGAGCCTGTGCGGAGCGACCCGGGCGGCCGGGCGCACCGGCGACGTCACCGCGGGCCAGAAAGTCACCAACTACGTGATCGGCCTGAGCTTCACGGCCGAGATGCTGATCCAGGGCGCCTACGAGCGCACCCTCGGGGCGCTGACCGCGCGGTGGCGGGGGCCCGAACCGACCGACGAGGACCGGTTCAACGCCCGGCTGCTCGCGGATTACGCCGCGTTCCTGCGCCAGACCCCCTGGTACCGCTACCCGTTCGACGCGGAGCTGTCCCGGCTCTGGCACGAGGTCCCGTTCACGCCGTCCCTGCGGGCGGTCGAGCGGCGCGGCGCGCTCACGCTGCAATACGGGGTGAAATGGGCCTACGCCCAGGGGATCGCGTGGCTCGCCGGGATGGACCCGGCCGGCCTGACGATCCGCAGCGTCGTGGCGGGGCTCGATGCCGGCGACGCGGCCGCCGACCCGCGCATCACCCTCCTCGGCCCCGTCCCGGCTGGCGACGGCGGCCCGGCCGCCCTGATGGAGACGCCGCGCTACCGGGCCTTCACGGAGATCGTCCGGGGCCTCGGCGCGCGGGGCCGGACCGTCCTGGAGATCGCCGGCAACCACCGGATCCTCACCACCGTCCTCCTGCCGCCGGGCCGGACGGTCACCCTCGCCGGGGCCGAGCCGCTGTTCGCGATGCCGATCCAGTCCGAGCCGGGCTGGCAGCGCGTCGGCTACGACACCGCGGTGGAGCAGCTCGTCGCGCAGATCCGCGCCGTGGAGGCCGCGGGGGGCCGGTTCGAGCATGCCTACGATTACTGATCGGCGCCCGCGGCGCGGCCTGCCGGTCGGCGCCGTCGCGGCGGCGCTCGCCGGGGGGCTCGGCGTGACCGCGCTGACCGCCCTCGCGGTCCAGCCGGAGACCGTGGTGGCGCTCGGGAACCCCGCCGCCCTGGCGGCCGCCGACGACGGGGCCCTGGTCTCGTCCGGCCGCGCGTACCTGGTGCTCCGGCCCGCCGCGCCGGGCGCGGTCCGGCGCCTCTACGCGGGCGGTGCCTGGCTGGTCCTGCCGGCGCCCGGGACCGGCTGCCTCGGCGTGCGCTGAGGACAGCGCCCGCGGGGCGGCCGGAGGGCCGGCCGCGGGCCGGTGCTCAGTAGGGATCGGAGCGCTCGAGGATCTCCTGCCCCATCAGCACGCAGCTCCCGGGCATCGGCGCGTAGATCAGCCGGATCCGATACGCGCCCTTGTAGATGCTGCCCTCCACCTCGATCACCTGGAAGCGCCGCGTCCCGACCAGGGACGCGACGGTGCCGACGGACCGGACGGACGCGGGATCGACCGTGGCCCGCGCGTCGCCGTCGCTGTGGAAGCGCAGCAGCTTGAGGGCCTGCCGCTCGGCGTCGGCTGCGCAGGGGGGAATGGGGGCCGCGACCGCGGCGGTCGCGGCCAAGCCCGTCACGGCGATCAGCGGCAGCGCCCGCAGGATCCGTCTCATCGGCACGCGACTCCGTATTCGTGGACCTCGGGCAGTTCGCCGTCGCCCGTCGTAGTCACCGAGAGCGTGCCGGCGGCCCCGGGCCGGCGCAGGGGCCGGATCAGGCGCGGGGGCGTGCGGTCCCATCGTCACCGGCTGCTCGGGGCGCCCGCAGGCGCGGGCGGGGTCGGTCCCGGGGCCGACCGGGCCGCCGGAACCGGGTCGGGCGGCGGATAGGCGGGGTCGGTCAGGCAGGCCGAGAGCCAGGTCTCGGCATCGGCGTCCGGGGCCAGCTCGACGTCGAGGACGGGCCGAGGGCCCGCGGGTGCCGCTGCCGCGCCGGCGGCGGCCGGGGCGGCAGGCCGTGCCCAGCGGCCGTCGGCGTTGTCGGGACCCGGGCATTCCGCGTCGTCGCCCCCGCCGATCGTGCAGGTCGCGACCGTGCGCGCGGCGCCGTCGACGACCCGCGCGACCGTGCGCGTCTCGGAGGTGTGGCCGCTCGCCCAGTCGTCGGACAGCGTGCAGACCCGGTCGCCGTTCTGGTAGCGCCGGCTGCCGAAGCACCCGTAGACCCGGTCCCGCCCGATGGGGAGGAAGTCGCACGCCGCGTCGAACCCCGCGAAGGGGCCGCCGGTGAACCGCGCCGCGAAGGCCCGCTGCCGCAGCGCCGCCGCGATCCAGTGCGGTCGGGCCGGATCGCTCTTCGAGCGGCCGGACAGGTCCTCGGTCCGTGCCCGGATCGCCTCCAGCACGACGGCGCGCGCGTCGGTCGCGTCCAGGTCGCCGAGCCACGTGTCCCGGGCCGCCACCCAGCGCTTCTGGCTGGCGATCAGCATCGCGCGGATCTCGGCGTCGTCCGTGCTGTGCAGGAGGCCGGAATAGGCCGCACCCAGCGCGGCGTCCGCCTTCCGGAGCGCCGGGTCGGCGCAGATCATGCGCTTGAGCGGGCTGGCCGCCTTCCGGCAGTCGATCGCGCGGGCCGATGACGGCGCCAGGAGGGTTGCGGCGAGGGTCGCGGCGAGGGTTGCGGCGAGGGTGGCCGCCGGGAGACGCGTCACGGCCGGCCCCGCACTGAGCATCGCCCCGAAGCTCGCACCGGACTGCGCATCGGAACCTCGCCTCTGGGCCGCGTGCCTGGAGCCGGTCGACATCGGGGGCCTACTGCGCCGCGGCATCGACGATGCGGCACAGGTTCTGGTCGACGTCCTGACCGATCTGGCCGGCCTGCACCATGAACAGGGCGTCGACCCGGCTGCCCGCCCCGGCCTTGCGCACGACGACCCGCAGCGTCTGCGGTCGCCCCGAACCGGATGTCTCCTGTTGGGCCGTCAGGGTGCCGAGCGCCTTCTCCACGTGCACGCCCACGAACCCCTCGGCCAGGACCGCCCGCGTCACCCGGTCGAACGCGGCCCTGGGGCTGACCGAGGGGAAGATCATCCACGTCTTGTAGGTGATGGCCTGGAGCATCGGCGTCCCCTCGCTCCGGTAATGGTCGCGGCACGTCTCCGCCGCGGCCGCCGGGAGCGCGAGCGTCGACAGGATGGCCGCGTAGACGAACGCGTTCCGCATCGATCCCATGGGGTGCCTCTCACTTCGCTCTGCTGGTGACTCTGCTGGTGACTTGCCGGACCTGTGCAGCGGGGGCCCTGGCAGGCGTGGATTCGTACGGGTGCGGAAGGTCGGCCTGCACCGGCCGGCCCCGCAGGGTCTCAGAGCTGCGGCGTGGCCGCTGGCCGGGGGCGCGGCGCCGGCGCCATCGCGCGTGGCGGCGGAGGCTCGGTCCGAGGCGGCGCGTCCGCCGCGGCCGCCTCGGACTTCGGAGGCTCCGCGACCGGTGCCGGCCGCGGGGCCGCGACCGAGCCGCGGACCGTGTCGCGCAGGAAGTCGCCGGTGCTGGTGCCGGCCTCCCGGGGCGCCGGAGCCGGCATGGCCCGGGCCGCCGGCGCGGCCTGCCTAGCGTCGCCCGCGCGCGGGACGGTCGCCTGCGACACCGCCGGGGCCCGGCGGGGCTCGCCCGGCGGCACGGTGATCCGGAACGTGTACGGCACCGTGGACCCATCCCCGAAGGTGACGTCGATCGACAGGGTGTCGAGTCCGGAGAAGTCGGGCCGCGCCGTGTAGTAGAGCGACATCGAATCCTTCTTGGCGTCCTCGCAGCCGTCCGGCTGCCGGATCTGCGCCCCGGTCTCGTCGACCTTGCCGCTGAGGATCCGGAACTCGCGCCGCTGCTCGATGCGCCCGCCGCGCGGCGGCCTGACGAGCTCGATCGTGGCCGCGCGCGAGCGGCATCCCTGCGTGGCGAAGTAGTAGGTGAAGCCCTGGAGGAAGATCCGCTGGCCGGCGCGCGCGGTCTTGTTCTCCACCTCCGCCCGGGCCGGCAGGGCGAGGCAGAGCGAAATGCAGAGCGGCAGGCAGAGCGCCGATCCGGGGGCGAGGACGCCGGCGCCGGCGCGCCGACGCGGTCGGTTCGGTGCCGCGGATCGGGGGGCGTTCGGGAGGCGCTGATGCACGGGACTCGTCCTCGGCTTGGCGGTGGGGGTGCGGGCGGCCGGTCCGGCCGTCCGCGCCGCGTCGGAGCTGTGTCGGAGCTGCGTCAGAGCTGCGGCGCGGCGGGCGGGCGCGGCGGTGCCAGCTGCTGCGGCGGCGGCGGCGCGGGCGTGCCGGACACGGGCGCCGCGGCCTCGGCGGCCTTCGGGGGCGGCGCGGCCGGCGCCGGCCGGGTGGCCGGGACCGCGCCCCGGACCGCGTCGCGCAGGAAGTCGCCGGTGCTGGCCTCCCGGGGCGCCGGAGCCGGAGTCGCAGCCGGAGTCGCGGCCGGAGTCGCCCGCTCGGCGGGAGCGGCGCGCGCCGCCGGGGCCGGCCGCGCGAGGCCCGCGTCGCGGGGGGCGGGTGCCTGGGACACTGCCGGCGCCCGCCGGCCCTCGCCCTCGGGCACCGTGATCCTGTAGGTGTAGGTGGCCTCCTCGCCGGTGACGAACGTGACGATCACCGACACCGTGTCGTGGCCGGCGAAGTCGGGCCGGGCCGTGTAGTAGAGCGTCCGCGCGTCCCGCTCGACGTCCTGGCAGCCGTCCCGCGACGGGGTGCCGTCGATGTTCTGGCCGAGGACCAGGAACTCGCGCCGCTGCTCGATGCGGCCGCCGCGCGGGGTCGTGACCAGCTCGATCGCGGCCGCCGGAACGGACGGGCAGCCCGGTCGGGTCTCGTGGGTGGCGTAGCCGTCGAGGCGGACCCGCTCCCCTGGCCGCGCGGTCACGCTCGTGGATCCCGCGAGCGCCGGTCCCGCGAGGCAGAGCCCCAGGAGGCCGACGAGGATCCCGGTGCCGCCGGCCCCTCCCGTCGTAACGCGTCGTGCCATGGGATCCTCCTCAAGTTCGCGGGCCGGGCGGTTCCGGTCCGCGGCGAGAGCCTCACTTCGCGTCGCCGCGCGTCAGGACCGGCTTGCCGCCGTCGGTGCGGAACCGGACCGCGTAGGTGCTGTTCGCCGACTGGGCGTTGCAGGTGATGACCACCGGGCCGCCCATCGGGTTGGGCATCTCGCAGGTGCCCTTGACCTTGAAGGTGGACTGGTCGCGCTCGGCGTACATCAGCTCGTCGACGGGCTGGTGCAGGGTGCCGCCCTCGACGAAGCCCTTGGTCGAGGCCATGAACGCCATGGCCTTGCCGTCGGTGGTGCCGAAGATGAACCCGGCCTTCGGGCTGCCGACGACGGAGGTGTTCACCGCCTCCGGGGCGCAGGTCGCGGTGAGGTCCTCCCCGTCCATCATCAGGGACTCGCAGCGGCCCTTGAAGGACAGCTTCAGGAAGGTGCCCGGCGGCGGATCGCGCCCCTCCGCGCCGTCGCGCGGCGGAGGCGGCGCCTGTGACGGCGCTTGTGCCGGCGCCTGTGCCGGTGGCGGCGACGGCGGCGTCTCGGGCGGGGCCGGAGCCCGGGCCTCGGCCCGCCGGTCCCAGCCGCCGCGGGGCTGGCCGGGCTGCCAGACGCAGAGACGGGCGCCGTCATTGTCCCAGCAGGGGCCGCTCGGCGACAGGGCGCCGAGGGCCTCGGCGGCGCGCAGGCCCCCGGACGACCCGTTCCAGAAGGCCGTGGCCTTCAGCGGGTTCTGCGGGTCGCGGACGAGCTGCGCCACGACGTCGAGCTTGCCCGCGGCGTAGGAGCGGATCTCGAAGCCGCGGGCACCGGTCTGCCCGGTCTCCGACCGGAACTGGCAGGCCCCGTCGAGGCGGACATCGCCTGCGACCTCGAGGTAGCAGTCGGCGGCCCGCGGAGCGCCGGCCTCGGGCGCCGCCGCGGGGGCGCCGCCGAAGCCGGGGCGGCCCTCGCCGACCTTCCAGGCGCAGATCCGGCTCCGGGACCCGGTCCAGCAGGCGCCCTCCGCGGTGACGCCGTCGGCGGGGCCGTCCTCGGGCTTGCCGCCGGGCTCCCGGTTCCAGGTCGCCGTGCCCTGGCCGGGCGCCGTCACCGACACGACCACGCCGTCGCGCAGGTAGCCGTTGGTATAGGTGGCGAGGCGGAACCCGCCCACGCCGTAGCTGCGCGCGTCGGTCAGGAACTCGCAGACCCCGTCGATGACGGTCCTGCCGTCGGCCGCGAAGAAGCAGTCGGCCTTGCGGACCTTGATCTGCGCCTGCGCGGCGGCGGGCAGGAGGAGGCCGGCCAGCAGGCCCGCCATCAGGGCGGCGGCGCGGCGGGCAATGCGATGGCCGATGCGGTTTCCGGCCCGGGGAACCGGGAACCGCGCGGGATCCTTGCGGCGGGGACCCATGATGGCCGTCTCCTATGGATTGCCGAGGAGGCGGCGCGCCGCCTGGATGGTCCGGTCGTTGCGCTGGTCGACGACGCGGCCCTGGTAGAGATTCCGGTCGGCGAGGCGTTGCTGGAGGGCGGCCCAGAAGCCGGCGCCCCACTGGTCCTGCTCGAGATTCTGCAGGATCTCGGTGGACTTGAGCTCGAGGGCGCGGATCGTCAGGTCGGCGGCCTTCGCGGGGTCCCGCTGCAGGCCGGCGCCGCCGAGATCGTACAGGAAGGCCGCCGAGGCTGCCGCGGGGGCGAAGGAGCGCTCGACCGCGAGGCGCTCGAGATACCGGGCCGCCAGGGGGCCGTCCGGCGCGGTGACCCGCTGCTCCCGGTTGGCCGGGGACAGGTGCATCGCGGCGTAGAGGTACTGCGCCACCGGGACGCCGCTCTCCGCCAGGCCCCGGAGCTTCGCCGCGTCGGCGGCGTTGGAGACCGCGCTCTTCGACAGCGCGATGAGGTCCTCGACGCTCGGCGTTGCCGCGGGCGGTGCCGGAGGCGGCGGGCCGGCGGGCTTCGCGGCGCCGGTGTTGCCGGCTCCGGGGTTGCCTGCCCCCGCACTGCCAGCTCCCGCGTTGCCCTGCGGGCCGGCACCCCGGCCGGCCAGGGCCTGCACGGCCGCGCGCGTCTGCGGCGTCGCCGTCCCGTCGGCCGGCCCGGTGTAGAAGCCGCGCTTGGCGAGGTCGCGCTGGATCGCCGCCACGAGGTCGGGGGGCTGGCGGCCGAGCTCGTCCGTGAAGGTGGTGACCGCCCGCGACAGCTTGGCCGCCACCGTGTTCATGTAGAGGTCGGCGGCCTTCTGCGGATCCCGCGGGACGCCGCTCCCGGCATCGGTGTAGCAGCCGGCGATCCAGTAGAGCGTCGACCAGGAATCGAGGTAGTTGTTCCGGGCCGCGACCGGGTTCGCCTGGAAGGCCAGCCCGTAGCGGCAGCCCCGCTTGAGATCGTGCTGGCCGCGGGCGGGGTCGAGCAGGAGCTCGGTCATGCCGCGCTGGGCCCCGGGGAAGCCGAGGTCGGCGGGCTTCTGGTAGTAGGTCAGCGCCTTGGCGGCGTCGGGCTTGACCGGGTTCTTGGCGTAGACCGCGGCCCATTCGGGATTGTAGAGGGCGCCCATGAACGAGCGGGCGCTGACGTCGCCGGCCTCGGCGGCCGTCCGCAGCTTCTCGAAGGCGGCCCGGTCGCCGTCCTTGCCGGCCTTGTCGAGCAGGTCGAGATAGAGCTTCTCGTTCTCCTTGCTGTCGGCGGGCTTGCCCCACTCGCCCGCGGGCTTCAGCAGCGCCAGGGCGAGGCCGGCCAGGAGGGCGACCGCGGCCTGGGGCAGGACCAGCCAGGCGAGGCGGTAGCGCGCGTCCGCGTACCAGAGCGTCGCGTGCGCCCGGAGCCGGTCGGTCCCGATCGTGGCGCCGCTCATGACTTGGCTTTCATGTAGGCGCGCAGGGCCGTGATGACCGCGGCATTGCGCTTGTTCTCGACCGGGAGCGTGTAGAAGCCGCGGGCGGTCAGCGCGGCCTGGATCGCGCCCCAGAACCCGTCGCTCCAGTTGCCCGCCTCCGGGAACAGCAGCCAGAAGGTGATCTGGTCGTCCTTGAGGTCGACGCCCCGCAGGGCGAGGGCCGCCGCCTTCCCGGGATCCTTGGCGACGTTGCCGTAGCCGGAATCGTACAGCACCGCCGCCTCGCCGGCCGCCATGCCGTTGCCGGCGGCCGCGGCGCGCTCGTAGGCGGCGACGGCGACCTGCGCGTCCGGCGCGAAGACGTCGCCCTTGTTCATCACCGGGTTGAACAGGCGCGCGTAGGCGGTGAGCGCGTCCGCGTCCCCGGCCTCGGCGCGGCTCTTCAGGTCGGCCATCTTCCGCCGGTCGCCGGTCCGGGCGGCGGCCTGGAGGGCCAGCACCTCCGGATCCGGGCCCTTGGGCGTCACCCGCCGCGGCTCGGGCCGCGGGGTCGCGACCGTGTTGGTGATCCCCGCCTCCACCTGGAGGGCCGTGATGATCCCGGGATTGGGCCGCCCGTCCACCGGGCCGATGTAGCGGCGCTGCTCGGCCAGGTGGCGCTGGATGCCCGACACCAGGGCGGGGTTCTGCTGCCCGAGATTGTTGATGAAGGCGTCCATCGTCGGCCGGTGGCGGCGCCACAGCACCGCGGTCACCAGCCCCCCGGCCCGCACCGGGTCCTGCGGCAGGCCGCTCTCGGGCTCGACGTAGCAGGTGGCGAGCTTGACGGTCAGCCGCTCCTCGCCGGTGATCGTACGCTCGAGCGTCTCGGGGGCGTCGATCCAGGTCTGGGCCAGGCGGCAGCCGCGCCGGAGGTCGCGGTTGGGGTTGGCCGGGTCGAGCAGCACGTCCGCGAGGCGCGTGACCGCCAGGAGATCGCCGATCGTGGCGCCCGGTCCGTAGAGGGCGGCCGCCCGGACGAAATCGTTCGGCGCGGGCTTGTTCGGGAAGTAGGCGGCGGTCAGGGGGTCGTAGAGCGTCCCGAGCTTGGTCGCGGCGTCGATCTGGCCCTGGGTGGCCGCGGCGGTCAGCGCGTCGAACGCCTTGCGGTCGCCGTCCTTGCCGGCCCGGTCGCGCAGGGCGCTCAGCTCGGCGAGCCGCGCCTTCGAGGCGGTGGCCGGCAGACCCCAGACACCCTGCGCGGCCAGCGCCATGCACAGGCCCGCCACCGCGCAGGTCACGGCCTGCGGCAGGGCGAGCCAGGCCAGGCGGTAGCGGCGATCGTCGTACCAGAGGGCCGCGTGCGCGCGCAGCCAGTCCTCGCGGGCGATGCTCATGGCTGCGACGGCTCCCGGGCCGTCACGACAGGGCGGCGGGGCGCGGGGCCCCGCCGCCGAGCGCCCGCTCGACATCCACGAGCTCGAACTGGCCGTAATCGCCCAGGGGATCGCTGGCGAGGCGCATCGCCTGGGCCTCGCGCAGGCGCTCCAGGAGCGTGCGCATCTCGCGGGCATTCGCCCAGTCGTGCCGCTGCGCGCGCTGCTCGACCCACGGGATCAGCAGGGTCTCGAAGCGCGGCGGCAGCCGGAACGATTGCCGCGACGCCATCAGGCGCAGGATCTCGACGAGGTCGTACGGGTCGTAGGCCGGGAACGCGACGGTCTTGGTGAAACGGCCGGCGAGGCCGGGATTCGTGTCGATGAACCGGGCCATGTCGCCGGTGTAGCCGGCGACGATCACGATGATCCGGTCGCGGTTGTCCTCCATGAACTTGAGGAGGGTGTCGATCGCCTCCTTGCCGAAGTCGCTGCCGCCCCCGCCGCCCTCGGCCAGCGTGTAGGCCTCGTCGATGAACAGGATGCCGTCGAGGGCCTCGCGGCAGCGCTCCAGAGTCTTGGCCGCGGTCTGGCCGACGTAGCCTGCCACCAGCCCGGCCCGGTCGACCTCGACCACGTGCCCCTTCCGCAGGACGCCGAGCGTCCGGAAGATGTCGCCCATGATGCGCGCCACCTCGGTCTTGCCGACGCCGGGGGGCCCGGTGAACACCATGTGCTGGCTCACCGCGCCGACCTCGATGCCCTCGGCGCGGCGCCGGGCATCGACCAGCACCCGCGCCGCCACGGTCTTCACCTGCTCCTTGACCGGCGCGAGCCCGATCATCGCGTCGAGGCGGGCCATGACCTTCCGGGCCGCGTCCATGTCGACCGTGCCGCCGGCCTGGCGGCCGAGGGCCGCGGCGATGTCGGCGGGTTCGAGCCGGTTGATGTCGCCGCCGGGGCTGGCGGCGAGGCGCAGCGCCTGCGCCTGGCGGGCCTTCTCCAGGACCGTGCGCATCTCGCGGGCGTTGGCCCAGTCCTCGGCCTTCGACCGGGCCCCGACATAGGCGGCGAGGTCCTTCTCGAACCCCTCCGGCATGACGAAGCCCTGGCCCGCGGCCATGCGCTTCAGGATCTCGGCGAGCTCCGGCGGGCTGTAGGGCGGGAACTCGACGGTCTTGGTGAACCGGCTGGCGAGGCCGGGATTCGCGTCGATGAACCGGCGCATGTCGTTGGTGTAGCCGGCGACGATCACGATGATCCGGTCGCGGTTGTCCTCCATGAACTTGAGGAGGGTGTCGATCGCCTCCTTGCCGAACTCGCCGCCGCTCCCGCCGCCGGGAGCCAGCGCGTAGGCCTCGTCGATGAACAGGATGCCGTCGAGGGCCTCCTTGCAGCGCTCCAGGGTCTTGATCGCGGTCTGGCCGGCGTAGCCCGCCACCAGCCCGGCCCGGTCGACCTCCACGAGGTGGCCCTTGCGCAGCACTTTCAGCGCCTTGAAGACGTTGCCGAGGACCCGCGCCACCTCGGTCTTGCCGACGCCGGGGGGGCCGGTGAACACCATGTGCTGGCTCATGGCCGCCACCGGCAGGTTCTGGGCGCGGCGCTGCTGCTCCACCTGCATCCGGGCGATGACGCCCTTCACCTCCAGCTTCACGGGGTCGAGCCCGACCATGCCGTCGAGGGTCGCGAGCGCGGTGGCCAGGAGGTCCTTCTTCTCCGCGGCCGCGCCGTCGTCGACGAAGCGGATCGGGCGGATCTTGCGGCTCGCCCGGGCCCGGTCCAGGGCGCGCCGCGTCGCCTCGATCCGCGCCGGGATGTAGCTCGCCGCGAGCAGGCCGCCGACGAGGCCCCCGAGGATCAGGCCGTGGCGCAGCAGCGCCGACGGCGTCGCGGCGAGCGACCCGAGCACGTCCGGCCGCAGGGCGACCAGCAGGCCGGTGGCACCCAGCACGATGACCGCGAAGAGCGCGACCGGATGCTTGTCGAGGCGTTCCATGGACGTGGCGAACCTTGGTGCTGGCCCTGGTGCTGGCCCTGGTGATGGCCTGGGTGCTGGGCGCGCGTGGCCCCTCGGGCCGCCCTCAGGCGTCCTCGCCGGTGGCGCGGAGCAGATCGACGATCTCCAGGCGGCGCAGGTCGCCGCCCTGCAGGGCGACCCGGGCGGCCTGGGCCTCGCGGGCCTTCTCCAGGAGGGTGCGCATCTCGCGGGCGTTCGACCAGTCGTCGGCACGGGACCGCTGCGCGAGCCAGGGGGTCAGCGCCGCCTCGAACCCCTCGGGGAGCGTGAATTGCTGCCGGGCCGCCATGCGCTTCAGGATCTCGCAGAGATCCTTCGGGCTGTAGGGCGGGAACTCGACGGTCTTGGTGAACCGGCCGGCGAGACCGGGATTGGTGTCGATGAACCGGCGCATGTCGTTGGTGTAGCCGGCGACGATCACGATGATCCGGTCGCGGTTGTCCTCCATGAACTTGAGGAGGGTGTCGATCGCCTCCTTGCCGAAGTCGCTCCCGCCCCCGCCGCCGGCGGCCAGGGTGTAGGCCTCGTCGATGAACAGGATGCCGTCGAGGGCCTCGTGGCACTTCTCGAGGGTCCTGGCCGCGGTCTGGCCGACATAACCCGCCACCAGGGCCGCGCGGTCGACCTCCACGAGATGCCCGCGGCGCAGCACTTCGAGGGACCGGTAGATCTCGCCGATCGCCCGCGCCACCTCGGTCTTGCCGACGCCGGGCGGCCCGGTGAACACCATGTGCTGGCTGATCGCCGCCACCGGCAGGCCCTCGGCGCGCCGCCGCTGCTCCAGCTCCAGCCGCGCGATCAGGGCGTTGACCTCGCGCTTGACCGGCGCGAGCCCGACCATAGCCTCGAGATTCGCGATCACGGCCTCGGGGGACCGGGTCTCCACGACCCGGCGCGGCGCCACGATCAGGCGCGGCAGGGCCAGCAGGCCGCCGGCCGGCTGCCCGAGGCCGGCCTCCGCCTTCCGCGCGGCCGTCGCGGTCGCGGCGAGGCCCAGAGCCGCCAGCAGGGCGACGGCGATCCCGATCGCCGCCTTCCAGCGCAGCTCCGGCCCGGCGGCGTTCCACCAAGCGACCGGGCCGTAATCGGTGCTCAGCAGGAGCGGGGTGAGGACCGCGACCACCAGCCCGGAGACGACGAAGGGGAGGATGGCGGATTTCGACATCCGTCAGCCTCCGCAGGGCTTGCTGGTATTCCAGATCACGGGGATCCGCTGGACGCCGCCGGTCGTGTCGATCTTCAGGCCCGGCGTCAGCTCGACGAAGACGTCCTTGGCGGCGCCCTCGATGGTGATCTCGCCCTTGCCGGTCTCGTAGGGCGCCGGGAACGGGACCGCGATGTTGATCGGGCCGTCGGCGACGTTGAAGGCGGGGGACAGGTAGTTCCCGGCCCGGATGCGCACCACGCCGCCGGCATCGGCCGCCATCTTCGACAGGCGCATCTGGCCCAGCGGGGCTCGGCAGGCCTTGGCCTCCGCGACGATCTTGTCCTTCTCGTCGGAGGGCAGAGTCTCGGCGGCCTTGTCGATCTCGCCCGCCTTGACCAGCGTCAGGGCCGGGCGCGCGGCCGTCCCGGCGGTCTCGCCGCCGCCCGAGAGCAGCACGCCCGCGACGGCGCCGGCCGCCACCAGGCCGCCCACGATCGCGATGAGGCTCGGCGAGAGGCCCGGCTTGGCGGCGGGCGGGGCGCTCGGGGCCGCGCGGGGCTCGGAAAGCCTATCCTGAGCCTGCCGCTCAGCATTCTGGTGTTCGACTTCCGACATCCAGCGGGCCCCCGAACATGGAACGACGTAATTCGTGCGTCGCGTCGGCGCGCACGACATGACCTGCAGCCTCGCTCTTTTTGGAAAGATTCGAAGAAATTAGCGGGCCGATGCCTGTCACCATGACCGGCCGACTTCTAGGCAGGCGGAAAAAACCGGTCTACTAGTGTATATGACCTATCGTCGCAGCCTTGACACGCCGGGGATTTTCCTCGGCATGGCTCCGCGCCGCGACGTCATGGGGATAGATTCCGATGCTGCGACCGGGAGTGGCATGAACGGCTCCGCGCGAGAGACCCTGATCGTTGCCGACGATCACCCGCTGTTCCGCGAGGGCATGCGGCGCATCGCGGAGCGGCTCTACCCGCAGGCCCTGGTCCGGGAGGCCGCCACCATGGAGCAGGTCCTGGCGATGGCCCGCGCCGGGGCGCCCCCGCGGGCGTTCCTCCTCGACCTCCTGTTCCCCGGCCTCGATCCCCGCCACTCCATCGGCGCGCTGCGCGTCGAGTTCGAGCGGGCCTCGATCATCGTCGTGTCGATGATCGAGGACGAGGGCCTGATCCGGACCGTCATGGCCGAGGGTGCCGACGGCTTCATCGGCAAGGCGCTGCCCGCCGCGGAGATCGCCCAGGCGATCGCGGCGATCCGCGACGGCGAGTTCGTGATCCGGCGCAGCCCGGTCTCGGGTCTCGCCGCGCCGCGCGGCCCGCTCCCGCCCCTGACGCAGCGCCAGCGCGACGTGCTGCGCCTCGTCGCCCTGGGACGCACCAACAAGGAGATCGCCCGGGAACTGGAGATCTCCCCCTTCACCGTCCGCATCCACGTCTCGGCGCTCCTGCGCGCCCTCGACGTCACCTCCCGGTCCGCCGCGGCCGCGAAGGCCGCCACGGCCGGCGTCGGCGATTGAGGAGGCGGACCGTGCGGAGGGGCCGATCGTACACCTGTCCGAATGGCCCGGTGCCGGGCTCCGTGGCAGAGCCCGGCGCATGAGAGGGGCGGGACGGGGAGACGGGCGCGCAGCCCGCGGGCGTTTTCTGACGGGCCCGGCCCTGGCGGTGCTGCCGGTGCTGGCGGCCGGACTGGCTGCCGGACTGGCTGCCGCGCCCGCCGCGGCCGATCCCGACCTCGCCATGTTGCCCCGCGCCACGGTGCTGGCGGCGATCTGCGGGCGGCCCGCCGACAAGGAGGCCGAGACCTGCCGGATGAAGGACGGCCGCACGGCGGAATTCTGGACCGCCGCGATGTTCTCCACCGAGACCGGGAGCCGGTTCACCGGCTTCGTCACGATGCCGGCCTTGGGCGCGGACGCCGCGGCGCCCGACCAGCTGAGCGTCGCGGCCGCCACCTACGTCCTCAAGGATATGCGCTGGCGCCTCGAAGACGTGCAGGTCCTGTCCGGCCGGATCGGGACCGGGAACCGCAACGGCGGCGCCCCAGAGGTGGACGAGCGGCTCGGCGCCGTGTTCAGGCCGCTGAGCCGGGGCCGCCTCCTGATGGGCCTGCGCCTCACGGTCTACGGGACGGCCGGATCGCAGGGCTTCTCGTACCTCCTCCTCCAGTTCCGCGACGCGCCGGCGCACTGGACGCTCGCGGGCGAGGTCGCGGCGGGCGCCGACGAGACGGCCGGCTGCGCGGAGGATCCCTGCCGGCTGGGATCGAGCACGGGACGGCTCGAGATCCTGCCGGAGGATCCGCGCGATCCCGCCGCGTGGCCCCCGGTCCGAGTCGCCCTGAGCGGCACCGTGCTGGGCGCGGACGGGGCGCTGCGTCCGGCCACGGACCGGGATGCCCGGGTCTATCGATTCGATCCGGGCGCCGGCACCTACCGCTGACGGCGCCCGCGACCGTGCGCGCGGCCGGTCGACGAGATCAGACCTGCAGTGAAGTAAAAAATAATCTGCCGCATATTTTCCGCAGGAACGTCTCGCTGCAGCACGAGGACCATTGTAGCGGAGACTGAATAAGCGGTTCTAGCACCGAAGACTCGTCCGCGCCGCCACATCGCGGGCTCCCGCCGCGTCTGGTGGCGTCGATCACCTTCAGGTAGACTTGTCAGATCTGTCCGCGATCGGCGACGGCGGCGCGCCGTTGCCCGGATCCCGGGCGGCGACGCGGCAGGGCGACTGCACGATGAAGCGACAGCGGGAGACCGGGGCCGGCACGGCGCGATTCAGGGCGGACGCCGCGGGATCCGTCCCGGCGGAGCGGGTGCCCGGCCTCGGTCTCGGCGTCGCGGCCGGCCGGGCCTGAGCCGACGATGTTCGGGTCGCGGCGCCGGCGGGACGAGGCTTACGACAACGAGAAGGCGCAGGCGCTGATCCGGGCCGTCGTCATCGGCCTCGCCTGCCTGTATCTCCTGCCCCAGATCTACGGCGGGATCGCCCCGCCGGAGGCCCGGTTCGTCGCCTATCTGGTGACGTGCCACTGGGTCTTCGCCGTGGCGCTGTACGGCTGGATCAGCCGCAACCCCGGCAGCAACACGCCGCGCCGCGTCGTCACCTTCCTCCTCGACCTCGGCGGGATGACCTACACGATGGCGGTGGGCGGCGCGCCGTTCCTGCCGCTCTACGCGATCGTCATCCGGCTGATCGTCGGCAACGGCCTGCGCTACGGCGTCACCGCCCTGAAGGCGTCCACGGCGGCGGCCCTGGTCTCGATCGCGGTCACCACGTACTTCAACGCGTACTGGCGCGCGAACCCGTTCCTCGTCCTGACGCTGACGGCCATCACCGTCCTCGTGCCGACCTACATCTACAGCCTGCTGGAGCGCCTGCGCGGCGCCTACGAGCGCGAGCAGGAGGCGAGCCTGTCCAAGTCGCGCTTCCTGGCGCAGGCGAGCCACGATCTGCGCCAGCCGATCCACGCCATCAGCCTGTTCACCGCCTGCCTGCGCGGCGCCCGGCTGGGGCCGGAGGAGCTGCAGATGGTCGAGAACATCGACCGGTCGCTGCAGAGCGTCTCGCGCCTGTTCAAGTCGCTCCTGGACATCTCGACCCTCGACAGCGGACGGGTGGAGCCCCGGCCCGAGCCCGTCGCGATCAACGACATCCTCGAGGATGTCCGGCGCCAGAACTCCGAGGCCGCCCAGATCGCCGGGACGGCCCTGCGCAGCCGCGCCTGCGCGGTCGTGGTGCGCACCGACCGGGCCCTGCTCACGACCATGGTCCAGAACATCGTCAACAACGCGATCAAGTACGCGCCCGGCCGGCCGATCCTGATCGCCTGCCGCCGGCGGGGCGACCAGCTCGCCATCCAGGTCTACGATCGCGGCCCCGGGATCCCGGTCGCGCATCAGGAGCGGGTCTTCGACGAGTTCTACCAAGTCCGCCGCCGCGGCGACCGGGACGTCGAGGGGGTGGGCCTCGGCCTGCCGATCGTCCGGCGGCTCGGCGCGCTCCTGGACCTGACGGTGACGCTGCGCTCGGTGCCGGGGCGCGGGACCTGCGTGACGATCGGTGACCTGCCCCTCGCCCGGGCCCCGCAGCCCGCGGCCCTCCCCGCCCGGCTCGACCCGCCGGCGACGATCGGCGGCCTGCGCGTGCTGCTGGTGGAGGACGACGCTGCCGTGCTGCAGGCGACCGCCAGCCTGCTGGAGAAATGGGGCTGCCGCGTCCGGCCCGAGACCGGGATCCCCGACGCCGTGCCGGAGATCGACCTCCTCATCACCGATTTCGAGCTCGGGAACGGCGTCACGGGGACGGACTGCATCGCGGCGGTCCGGAGGCTCGCCGGCCGCCCGCTGCCGGCGGTGGTGATGAGCGGCCACGACGAGGCGCGCGTGCGCGAGGATCTGGGGGCGCCGGACATCCCGATCCTCTCGAAACCGGTCCGGCCGGCCGAGCTGCGCTCCGTGCTCACCGCCGCGAGCCTCCGGCTGCGCCCCCGGCCGGCGCCGGCCGCGTGAGGCGCGGTCGGCGCCCTACCGGGCCGGTTCGCCCGGGGCCCTGCCCGGCTCCCTGCCCGGCTCCTCGCCGGGACGCGCGGTCCCCGTCCGGCCGCCCTGCTGGTCGAGCATCGCCCGGAGCAGCGCGTCCCGCGCGAGGCCGTGCTCGGTCGCGATGCGGTCCACGATCCGGAGCGCCTGCGCAGCGGGAGAGCGGTCCGTCACCGGCAATTGCGCGAAGGCCTGGCTGAGTCGCGTTCCCGCGACGTATCCGATGACGATCCCGACGAGGACGCCGCAGGCGCCGGCCAGGATCAGGACGCCGAACTTCATGACCCACCCGCCGGCTGCCGCGAGACTGCCGGCCTTCTGACCATCCCGCGCGGGTGATCTCAAGAGGCGGGCGGCCGGCTCGGCGGCCCCGGTCGCCGCGTCAGCCCTGCTCCGCGCGGTCCGCGCCGTCGCGGGCCTCGGCCTCCCGCCGGGCCGCGCGGGCCTGGGCGATCAGGTCGACGGCCGTCAGCGGGGCGTTCGCCCCCACGCCGCCGGCCAGCAGCAGGCCCGGCGGCACCGTCCGGACCTGGGCACGGCCGCCGCGGACGCCGCGGCGGCCGGCCCTTCGATCGGTCGCGTTCGTCATGACAGCGCGCCGCCCGTCAGCGCGGGCCGGCCTGCGGCCGCGGCCGCGGAACGGCGATGGTGACCAGCTCGCCGGTGATCGGATCCAGGATCGTCATGGGCCCCCCGTGGTTGTGCCCCATGGCGGACCTGAATTGTGTTTTAACATTGGCCAACCGGGGCCGTGTGCACAGATTTGGCGGTCGATGTCGGCCCCAGCCGCGCTCCGATTGTTGATTATCCGTCCCGATATCCGGATCGAAGTGCGGTATTCCCGGGCCCGGCGCCGGCGGGACGTGCGGCGGGACGTGCGGCGGGCCCGCTAGACGGACATCCAGCGGAGCACGTCGGCCTCGACCAGCCCGGCCCGGGGGCCGGCCAGCACCACCTGCCCGCGATCCATCACCGCGTAGGAGTCGCAGAGGTCCCGGGCCCACTCGAAATACTGCTCGACCAGCACGATCCCCATCTCGCCCTTGCCGCGCAGGTAGGTGATCGCCCGGCCGATATCCTTGATGATCGAGGGCTGGATCCCCTCGGTGGGCTCGTCGAGCACGAGGAGCTTCGGCCGCGTCACCAGCGCCCGGCCGATGGCGAGTTGCTGCTGCTGGCCGCCCGAGAGGTCGCCGCCGCGCCGGTGCAGCATGTCCTTGAGCACCGGGAACAGGTCGTAGATCTCCCCCGGGATATGGCGGTCGCGGCGCCTGAGCGGCGCGAAGCCGGTCTCCAGGTTCTCCTTGACGGTGAGCAGCGGGAAGATCTCGCGGCCCTGGGGCACGAAGGCGATCCCGGCGCGCGCCCGGTCGTAGGGCGCGAGGCCCTGGATCGGGCGGCCGTCGAGACGGATCGCGCCGGAGCGCACCGGCTGCTGGCCGACGATCGCCCGCAGCAGCGAGGTCTTGCCGACGCCGTTGCGGCCCAGGACCGTGGTGACCCGCCCGGCCTCGGCCGTCAGCGAGACGCCGCGGAGCGCCTGCGCGGCGCCGTAATAGAGGTCGATGCCGTCGACGGAGAGCATGGTCATCGTCCCAGATACACCTCGACGACCCGCGGGTCGGCCGAGACGGCGTCGATCGAGCCCTCGGCCAGCACCGCGCCCTCGTGCAGGCAGGTGACCCGGCAGCCGAGGTCCCGGACGAAGTGCATGTCGTGCTCGACCACCAGCACGGCGTGCTCGCCGGCGATGCGGCGCAGCAGGCGGGCGGTCTCGGCGGTCTCGGCGTCGGTCATGCCGGCCACCGGCTCGTCGACCAGCAGGAGCTTGGGGTCCTGCGCGAGCAGCATGCCGATCTCCAGCCACTGCTTCTGGCCGTGGCTGAGATCGGCCGCCGGGCGGCCCCGGTGGGCCAGCAGGCCGACGGTCTCCAGCAGGGAATCGATCCGCGCGGCCTCCACCCGGTTGCGCCAGCCGAACAGGGACGCGAAGGCGGCGCGGGGCCCCTTGAGGGCGAGCAGGATGTTGTCGGCGACCGTGTGGCTCTCGAACACGGTGGGCTTCTGGAACTTGCGGCCGATGCCGAGGTCGGCGATCGCCGGCTCGTCGCTCCTGAGCAGATCGTGGGTGCCGTCGAACAGCGCGATGCCGCTGTCCGGCCGCGTCTTGCCGGTGATGCAGTCCATCATGGTGGTCTTGCCGGCGCCGTTCGGGCCGATGATCGCCCGCAACTCGCCGCGGGCCAGCGTCAGCGACAGGCCGCGCAGGGCCTTGTAGCCGTCGAAGGTCACCCGCAGGTCGTCGAGGTAGAGGAGCGCGTCCGTCTCGCGCTTCCGGTTGGCGGGGCCGCGGGCAGCGGCATCCGGCGGTTCGAGGAGGTCGGTGCTCACGAGCCCTGCCCTTCTTCGGCGAGTTTCGGGGCGATGGCGGGCTCCGGCGGCAGCTTGGCGGCGGCGCGCCGGGAGCCGAACCGCTCGATCGCGGTGCCGACGAGGCCGCGCGGCAGGAACAGCGTCACGAACACGAACAGGCCGCCGAGCGCGAACAGCCACGCGTCCGGCATCGCGCCGGTGAGCACGGTCTTGGCGTAGTTGACCAGCACGGCGCCGAGCGCCGCGCCGACCAGCGTGCCGCGACCGCCCACCGCCACCCAGATGACCGTCTCGATGGAGTTGGTGGGCGCGAACTCCCCCGGGTTGATGATGCCGACCTGCGGCACGTAGAGGGCGCCGGCGACGCCCGCCATCATGGCCGAGACCGTGAAGGCCAGCGTCTTGAAGTGCTCCGGCCGGTAGCCGAGGAAGCGCGTGCGGCTCTCGGCGTCGCGCACGGCGATCAGGATCTTGCCGTAGGCCGAGACCGTCATGACCCGGGCGATCAGGTAGCCCAAAGCCAGCGCGATTCCGGTGGCCACGAAGATGCCGACGCGGAAATTCTGGGACTGGACGGAGACGCCCAGGAGATCCTTGAAATCGGTCAGCCCGTTGTTGCCGCCCAGCCCCATGTCGTTGCGGAAGAAGGCGAGCATCAGCGCGTAGGTCAGCGCCTGGGTGATGATCGACAGGTAGACGCCGGTCACCCGCGACCGGAAGGCGAGCCAGCCGAACACGAAGGCCAGCAGGCCCGGCACCAGCAGCACCATCAGGGCCGCGAAGGCGAAGTGGTCGAAGCCGTACCAGTACCAGGGCAGCGCCTTGTAGTTCAGGAACACCATGAAGTCGGGCAGGACCGGGTTGCCGTAGACGCCCCGGGCGCCGATCTGGCGCATCAGGTACATGCCCATCGCGTAGCCGCCGAGGGCGAAGAACGCCCCGTGGCCGAGCGAGAGGATGCCGCAATAGCCCCAGACGAGGTCGAGGCTGACCGCGAGCAGCGCGTAGGCGAGGTATTTTCCGAAGAGCGAGACGAGGTAGGTCGGCAGGTGCAGGCCGGAGCCCTCCGGCACCGCGAGATTCAGCACCGGCACGGCGAGGCAGAAGGCGGCCAGGACGGCGAGGAAGATCCAGCCCTTCAAGTCGATGAGGGGGGTGCGAGGCGGCATGGGGCTCACGATTCCACCGCCCGGCCCTTGAGCGCGAACAGGCCGCGCGGGCGCTTCTGTATGAACAGGATGATGAAGATCAGGAGGCCGATCTTGGCGAGCACCGCGCCGATATACGGCTCGGCGAGCTTGTTCACGACGCCGAGCGTCAGCGCCGCCACCAGCGTCCCCCAGAGGTTGCCGACGCCGCCGAACACCACCACGAGGAACGAGTCGATGATGTAGCCCTGGCCGAGATTGGGCGACACGTTGTCGATCTGCGAGAGGGCGACGCCCGCGATCCCCGCGATGCCGGAGCCGAGCCCGAAGGTCAGGGCGTCGACGTAGGGGGTGCGGATGCCCATCGCGGCGGCCATGCGGCGGTTCTGGGTGACCGCCCGGGTCTTCAGGCCGAAGGACGTCTTCCGCAGCACGAACAGGAGGCCCAGGAACACGGCGAACGCGAACACGATGATCCACATCCGGCCCCAGGTGATCGACAGGCCGTAGAAGTCGAAGGCGCCGCTCATGAAGGCGGGGGCGCCGACCTCGCGGTTGGTCGGGCCGAAGATCGAGCGCACGCCCTGCTGCAGCGCGAGGCTGACCCCGAAGGTGGCGAGCAGCGTCTCCAGCGGGCGCCCGTACAGGAAGCGGATGATGAACCGCTCGATCAGCACCCCGACGAGGCCGGCGACCAGGAACGCGCAGGGGATGCTGATCGCCAGCGACCAGCCGAACAGGACGGGCGCCTTGGTGCGGATCAGCTCCTGCACGAGGTAGGTCGTGTAGGCGCCGAGCATCACCATCTCGCCGTGGGCCATGTTGATCACGCCCATCACCCCGAAGGTGATGGCGAGCCCGATGGCGGCGAGCAGCAGGACCGAGCCGAGCGAGATGCCGTACCAGACGTTCTGGAGGGCGCCGATTATCGCGAGCCGCGTCTCGATCGCCGCGATGCCGCGGGCGGCGGCGGCGCGCACGGCCTCGCTCGGATCCGCCGCGAGACCGCGCAGGATGCCCATCGCGTCGCCATCGCCCCGGGCCTGGATGGCTGGAATCGCGGCAATCCGGTCGGGTTCCGCGGTGCCGGGCCTCGCGAGCAGCACGGCGGCGCGGGCCTCGGTGAGCGCCTGCCGGACGCCCGGACTGGTCTCGCGGGCGAGCGCCGCGTCGAGGGCCGGCAGCGCGGCCGCGTCCCGCGCCTTGAACACCGCGTCGGCGGCGGCCCGGCGCCGGGCCGGGTCGGGGCTCGCGAGGTCGAGCTGCCCGCGGGCGGCCTCGATCGCCCGGCGGACGCGGTTGTTGGCCCGCACCGGCTTGAGGTCGGGGCTGTCGGCGGCCGGGGCGCCTGTCCTCGCGTCCACGACGGCGCCGCCCTGCCGGATGAGCAGCGACTTGTCCGGGCCCAGCAGCAGGCGGCCGTCCGACAGGGCCGAGAGGATCGCGTCGGCGCGCGGGTCGCCAGAGGCGGCGAGGCCGGAGACGCCGGCCTCGATCTCGGCGTAGCCGTCGCCGGCGAGCTGGCCGTAGGGATCGGGCGCCTGGGCGAGCGCCGGGGCGCAGAGCAGCAGGACGAGGAGGGGCAGGAGACGGAGCATGGCACTTCTGGCGCAGCGGAACTCTCCTCCCCCTTGCGGGGAGGAGCCGGAGGTGGGGGTGGTTCAGGATCGAGCGTGGCGGTGCCTCCTGCACCACCCCCACCCCTACCCCTCCCCGCAAGCTTGAGCGCATCCCGGGCAGGCCCGGGATCGCCTGGGGAGGGGATAAGGCGGCTTACGCGCCGCCGCAGGACTTGGTCTTGGTGTTGTAGTTGCCGCACTTGAGCTTGACCCAGTCGGCCTCGAGGTCCTTCGAGCCCTCGAGCTGCTTCGACCACGCCTCGCCGGGGATCAGGCCCTCGGTCTTCCACACCACGTTGAACTGGCCGTTCGCCTCGATCTCGCCGATGAAGACCGGCTTGGTGATGTGGTGGTTCGGCAGCATCTTCGCGGTGCCGCCGGTGAGGTTCTTCTGCTCGATGCCCGGCAGCGCGTCGATCACCTTGTCGGGGTCGGTGGTGCCGGCCTTCTCGACCGCCTTCACCCACATGTTGAAGCCGATATAGTGGGCCTCCATCGGGTCGTTGGTGACGGCCTTGGGGTTCTTCTTGAACGCCTGCCACTTCTTGATGAAGGCCTCGTTCTCCGGCGTCTTGATCGACTCGAAGTAGTTCCAGGCCGCGAGGTGGCCGACCAGCGGCTTGGCGTCGTTTTTTTTTAGTTCTTCGTCGCCCACCGAGAAGGCGACGACCGGGATGTCGGTGGCCTTGATGCCCTGGTTGCCGAGCTCCTTGTAGAACGGCACGTTGGCGTCGCCGTTGATGGTCGAGACCACGGCGGTCTTCTTGCCGGCCGAGCCGAACGCCTTGATCTTCGAGACCTCCGTCTGCCAGTCCGAGAAGCCGAACGGCGTGTAGTTGATCATGATGTCCTCGTCCTTGACCCCCTTGGACTTGAGGTAGGCTTCGAGGATCTTGTTGGTGGTGCGCGGGTAGACGTAGTCGGTCCCCTCGAGCACCCAGCGCTTGGCGCCGCCGCCATCCTCCGACATCAGGTAGTCGACCGCCGGGATCGCCTGCTGGTTCGGGGCGGCGCCGGTGTAGAACACGTTCCGCTCGCTCTCCTCGCCCTCGTACTGGACGGGGTAGAACAGGATGTTGTCGAGCTCCTTGAACACCGGCAGCACGGACTTGCGCGACACGCTGGTCCAGCAGCCGAACACGGCCGCGACCTTGTCCTTGCTGATCAGCTCGCGGGCCTTCTCGGCGAAGAGCGGCCAGTTCGAGGCCGGATCGACCACCACCGGCTCCAGCTTCTTGCCCAGCACGCCGCCCTTGGCGTTCTGCTCGGCGATGAGCATCAGCATCGCGTCCTTGAGGGTGGTCTCCGAGATCGCCATCGTGCCCGACAGCGAGTGCAGGATCCCGACCTTGATGGTCTCCTGCGCCCGGGCGGCGCCCGCTCCCAGCGTGCCCATCGCCAGCCCGGCGGCCAGCGCGGCGGCCGAGGCCCAAGTTCCAAATGCCTTCATGGCGGTCCCCTGCGTCGTCTTCCTCGCGACGGGGCGGGCTTCGCAAATCGTGTGCCAATTATTTAGGCATGGCGCGCTGGGAGGCTGCTCGGGGCGCGCCGGCGCCCAGAAGGACGGCGTTTCGCCCGCCGGAGCGGCAACGCCGTGCCGCGTCCTGCGGCGTCGGGGGGCACGCCGGGGGGCGGGCGGACCAAGCGATGGGCACCGGCGACCGCAATCTCGCCGGCACGTTGAACGGATGCGGATCGATGCCACTTACCTCAGCCCGCGGGGCGGGCGGCGCCCGTCCGCCGGGGCGGGAGGGGGTCCTGGGCTGAAGGCTGTCATGGCAGAGCGCTACTATTTCCGCCTGAGGAGCGACGGCGAGACGATCGAGGACGAGACCGGCGTCCTCGCCGCGTCGGTCGCGCACGCCGAGGCGGAGGCGCTGGTGCTGATCGAGGAGTTCCGGAAGGCCGGCGAGCTGCCGGACGCCGCGGCGGGCTGGCGGATGGAGATCCACGACGCGAACGGCATCGTCCTGCGCACGCTGTCGCTCTCCTGATACGCCGACCCGGCCCCATGCCCCGACGGGCACGACGCGGCGCGACCCCAGCGCGACTTGTCGCGACCTTCGCGGCCGATGCCGGGAGGCGGCCCCGGTCCGATCGCGCCGAGAGCCGCATCCGGGCGTGGCGATCATTTGATGCGTTCGCGGAGTAAGGATAAGCCGTCACGCGTTTACGCAGAGGCAGCTCCGCGCGCGGGGCAGGATGTCCGGGAGATCCCTTGAACCCCTTCCTTCGGAAGCTGGCCCTGCGCGCGAACCTGGACGAGGGCGACGTGGCCGCCCTGGCAGCGGCGACCAGCGATGTCGCGCAGGTCGAGGCGGGCCGCGACCTGGTCTCGGAAGGCGTGCGGCCCGACGCCGCCTACGTGATCCTCGACGGGTTCGCCTGCCGCTACAAGCTGGTGCCCGACGGGGGGCGCTCGATCCTCGCCTACCTCGTGCCCGGCGACGGCTGCGACCTGCACGCGTCCCTGCTCAACCGGGCGATCCACTCCGTAGCGACGCTGACGCCCTGCACCGTCGCCTCGGTCCCCTACCGGACGATCAAGGAACTCGCCGCCCTCCGGCCCAACATCTACCGCGCCCTCTGGTGGTCGATCCTGGTCGACGAGGCCGTCCTGCAGGAATGGCTCGTCGGGGTGGGGCGCCGGTCCGCCGACAGGCAGGTCGCCCACATCATCTGCGAGCTCTTCGCGCGCCTGAACGCCGTCGGCCTCGGCCTGGAGCCCGATTACCGCCTGCCGCTGGCGCAGTCCGAACTGGCCGACACGGCGGGGCTCTCGAACGTCCACCTCTCGCGCGTCCTCTCCGATCTGCGCAGGGCCGGCCTGATCGAGAGCGGGCGCAAGAGCGTGCGCGTGCCGAATCTCGAGCGTCTGCGGGAGTTTTCCGGGTTCACGCCCGACTACCTGCTCCTGCCCGGCCCGAACCCGCCCGTGGAGGCGCTCGGCGCGCTGCCGCAGATGACCGGGCAGGTGCGGGCGGCGTCCGGGTCGTGAGGCTCACCGGCCGTCGCCGTCCCAGTCCGTCTCGGGATCCTCGGCCACGCGGCGCCCGATCTGGGCCGTGAGCGGCACGCGGATCGCGCAGCGCAGCCCGTCCGGCTCGTAGCGCAGGTCGACCGCCGCGCCGAGATCGTAGGCCAGCATCTCCGTCAGCACGTCCGTGCCGAAGCCGCGCCGTCCGGAGGCCTGGACACCGCTGCCGCCGGTCTCGGCCCAGTCGAGGCTGAGGACGGGCGGTCCGGCCTCCGCGTCCGTCACCCGCCACGCGGCGCGGATCCGGCCCTGGGGGAGCGCCAGGGATCCGTGCTCCACCGCGTTGCTCGCCAGTTCGTGCAGGGCCAGCGCGACGACCTGGGCGGCCTTGGGGCGGAGGCGCACCCGCGGGCCCGCGAGGCTGGCCTGCTCGCCCTCGCGGGCGAGGTGGAACATCAGCTCGTCCGAGATCAGCGTGTGCAGGTCCGCGTCGCCGAACGCGTCCGTGGCGGCCTGCACGCGCATGATCGCCCCGAACCGGCCGTCGAGATGCGCCACGTAGCTCTCGACATCCGCGGCGCTCTCGGCGGAGCGGTGCATGACGGTGCGCATCATCGCCATCGTGTTGCGCATGCCGTGGCGCAGGCCGTCCGGGAGCCCCGCCGCGTCGAGCAGCCGGCGCAGGCGCGCGTTGTCGGCCTCGAGGGCCGCGAGTCGCTCCGCCGGATCGCGAGGGTCTGTCATGCCGGGCCACTCCGGATGTGTTCAACCTGGCTCAATCACCGCGGGGCGGGCAGGGTTCAGCGCGCGGCGGCGTGGCCGGCCTCGGTGAGATGGAGGTACGCGGTGTCGAAATGCGCGAGCCGGGCGAGCGCGGTCGGATCGTGGATCGTCAGGCGCCGGCTGCGCAGGGTGATCAGCCCCATGCCGCGCAGTTCCTGGAGCGTGCGGTTGATGTGCACGCTGGTCTGCCCCATCGCGTCGCCGAGATCGTTCTGCGTCATCGGCATCGCGCAGGTATTCCCGTCGCTCAGGCCGATGGCCGCCAGGCGCGCGTGCACCTCGCAGAACAGGTGGGCGAGGCGCTCGATCCCGGTGCGGCTGCCGAGGCTGACCGTCCACTCGCGCTGGATCGCCGCGGTGGCCAGGGCCTCGCGATGGAAGGCCATGTCGAGCCGCGGGCTGCGGGCGGTCACGTCCCGCATCGCGGGGCCGGAGATCTGGCCGAGGAGCACGGGCGTGATCGCGCCGATCGCGTGATCCATCTCGTCGAGGAGGAAGATGTGCGGGTCGCACGGGTCGCCCGGGAGCAGGAGCGAGACGATCTGGCGGCGCCCGTTGGCGAACTGCCGGTACCGGCAGGCCCAGCCCTCGAGGATCACGTTGATCGCGCGCGGATCGTCGCCCTCGTGGATGATGTCGGTGCGCGCGGCGACCATGCGGCTCGGGCTCATGGTGTCGGCCAAGCACATCCGGTCGTCTTCGGAGAGCCCGACATAGCAATTTAGCTTGTGCACGAGCGGGTTTGGCATGGCGGCGTCTCCACGACGGCGTGGGGGCGCGAACCTACATTTTGTTTCAAGCCATGAATACTTACGCAGATTAGTTTGTGCTACCGTAAGGTGTCTTTCCGCCCGCCCCACCCGGCCGAATCGCCCGGATCCGGGCCCGTCACCGTCGCGAGGCGGCAAGATATCGGCGGTTCGGGCGGCCCGTCGTCAGGACTAGGGCAGTGATCCCGCGCCGACCTCTCCCTGAGGGAGAATGTTCGCGCGTCGTGTCGAAATTGAAAAGACTGTGCTTTTGACTTCGTGGACCCGGCGGAGCACGATTTGACGGGCGGGAATGCCGGAATATCGGCTCGGGACACGTCGTCGTCCTGTTTCTCGCCTTCTCTCAACGGGTTCCGCCGGTTCGCGCCGCAGCGGACGGCCTATCGTGGACGGATTCCTGCCCATGCAGCCTGCGCTGCGCCTCGTCCGCCCGGTCCGGGACGGGCGAGGCCCCCTCCCCCGGCCCGCCCCCCGCCCGGCGGCAGGCCCCGGCGGCGGCCCGCACCGGGACCGGGCGGACGCGGTCCTGTCGGTCGAGGGGCTGTCCCTCGCCTTCGGCGGCACCGTCGCCTTCGCGGAGATCGACCTCGCGGTCGGGGCCGGCGAGATCCACGCCGTGATCGGGCCGAACGGCGCCGGCAAATCCTCGCTGATCAACGCGATCACCGGCCTCTACGCACCGCGGGCCGGGCGGGTGCGGCTCGGCGCGGAGAGCTTCGCCCGGGTGCCGGCCGGGCGGCTCGCCGCGCTGGGCGTCGCCCGGACCTTCCAGAATCTCGCCCTGTTCGCGGGCCTGAGCGTGCGCGACAACGTCCTCGCGGGGCTCTCGGCCGCGCGGCGCGCCGGGCCCGCGGCCCAGATCCTGGGCCTGCCCTCCGCCCGGCGGGAGGCGCGCGCGCACCGCGCCGCCGCCGAGGCGGTGATCGGACGCCTCGGCCTCGCGGCGGTGGCCGACCGCCCCGCCGGCAGCCTCCCCTACGGGCTCCAGAAGCGGGTCGAGCTCGGCCGGGCCCTGGTGGCCGGGCCGCGGCTCCTGCTCCTCGACGAGCCGATGGCCGGCATGACGGCGACCGAGAAGGCCGAGATGACCGGCTTCATCCGGGCGGCGCGGGATCGGTCCGGGGCCGCGATCGTCCTGATCGAGCACGATATCGGCGTCGTCATGCGCCTCTCCGACCGGGTGACCGTGCTCGATCACGGCCGCCGCATCGCCACCGGCGCGCCCGCGGAGGTGCGGGCGGACCCGGCGGTCATCGCGGCCTATCTGGGGCTCGCGGACGGGGAGGCGGATGCCGCCGCTGATCCCGCCGCGGATGGAGACGCGGATGGAGACGCGGCCGAAGACGGGGACGCGGCCGCCGCATGAGCCCGGATCTCGCCTTCCTGATCGAGGTCGTCGTCGGCGGCCTCCTGTCGGGCGTCATGTACGCTCTCGTGGCGATCGGCTTCGTGCTGATCTACAAGACCTCGGGCGTGCTCAACTTCGCGCAGGGCGCGATGGTGCTGTTCGCCGCCCTCACCTTCGTGAGCCTGACCGAGCGCGGCCTGCCCGTCCCGGCGGCCCTGGCCGCGACGCTCGCCGCGATGGTGGTGGTCGGTCTCGGCGTGGAGCGCCTGGTGCTGCGGCCGCTCGTCAACCAGCCGCCCATCACCCTGTTCATGGCGACGCTGGGCGTCGCCTACGTGATCGAGGGCGCGGCCCAACTCGCCTGGGGCACCCAGGTCCACGGGCTCGACCTCGGCATCGACGACACGCCGATCGATCTCGGCGGCGTGCTGGTCAGCCGGTTCGACCTGTTCGCCGCCGCGGTGGCGGGCCTGATGGTGGCGGTCCTCGCCGCCTTCTTCCGCTACACCCGCACCGGCCTCGCCTTCCGGGCGGTGGCGGACGATCCGCTCGCCGCCCTCAACACCGGCCTGCGCCTGCCCCGGATCTGGTCGGCGGTCTGGATCGCCGCCGGGATCGTCGCGCTGGTGGCGGGGCTGCTCTGGGGGGCGCGGCTCGGCGTGCAGTTCTCGCTGTCGCTGGTGGTGCTGAAGGCGCTGCCGGTGCTCGTGCTCGGCGGCTTCGACTCCGTCGCCGGGGCGATCCTGGCCGGGCTGATCGTCGGCGCGGCGGAGAAGCTGTCCGAGGTCTATCTCGGGCCGGTCATCGGCGGCGGCATCGAGGGCTGGATCGCCTACGTGGCGGCCCTGGGCTTCCTGCTGGTCCGGCCGTCGGGCCTGCTCGGCCTGCGCGCCGTCGAGCGGGTCTGAGCCGCCGTGGTGGCCCTCCCCCGCGCCGTGCCGCGCCTGCACCTGCCCGCCGGGACCCTCGGCCTCGGCGCCCTGCTGGTCCTCGCCTACGGGATCGTACCGCTCACCGGAACGAGCTACCTGTTCGAGGCGCTGCTGACGCCGTTCCTGGCCCTGGCGCTGGCCGGCCTCGGGCTCAACCTGCTCACCGGCTATGCCGGGCTGCTCTCCCTGGGCTCGGCCGCCTTCATGGCGGTCGGGGCCTACGCGGCCTTCAACCTGTCGCTGCGCCTGCCCGGCCTGCCGCTCCCGGCAGCGCTCCTGCTCGCCGGCCTCGTGGCGGCACTCGCCGGGCTGGTGGCGGGGCTGCCGGCCCTGCGCCTGCGGGGCTTCTACCTCGCGGTCTCGACGCTCGCCGTGCAGTTCTTCGTGGCCTGGGCGCTGAACCGGATCGGCTGGATCTCCGACGACAGCCCCTCGGGCATCGTCACCGCCCCCCGGCTGGTGGTGGCCGGCCTGTCCTTCGACGACCCGTGCGGCCGCTACCTGGTCACGCTCACGGTGGTCACGCTGCTGACTTTCGTCGCGTGGAGGCTCGTGACCTCGCCCACGGGCCGGAACCTCGTGGCGATCCGCGACAACGAGACCGCCGCCCGCCTCGTGGGCGTGCGGGTCGCCCGGACCAAGCTCCTGGCCTTCGCGGCCTCGTCCTTCGTGATCGGGATCGCCGGGGCGCTGTGGGCCTTCGCGTATCTGCGCACCGTCGAGCCGGCGGGGTTCAACCTCGACCGCTCCTTCCAGATCCTGTTCATCGTCATCATCGGCGGCCTCGGCACCCTGCGCGGCGCCTTCCTGGGCGCGGGCTTCATCGTGGTGCTGCCCCTGCTCCTGTCGCGCCTCGGCGCGGCGCTGCTCGGTGACGGGTTCGATTCCGGCACCCTGGAGATGGTCCAGCGCGTCGTGCTCGGCGCCCTGATCGTCGCCGTGCTGATCCGCGAGCCCGCCGGCCTCGCCGTCCTCCTCGACCGGGCGGGCCGCCGCCTCGGCCGCCGCGCTGCCTGATCCCCTCCCCGCCCGACCAACCCCAGGACGACCATGCCCCTGACGACCCGTCTCCGCGCCGCGCTCCTCGCCGGCACCGTCGCGCTCGCCGGCGCGGCCCCCCGGGCCGCTTGGGCCGACGAGCAGTATTTCCCGCTCCAGAGCTACCGGGTCGGCCCCTACGCGGCCGGTGGGACCGGCTTCTTCGGGGGCTTCATCGACTATCTCAACCTGATCAACGCCCGCGACGGCGGGGTGAACGGCGTCAAGCTCACCTGGAGCGAGGGCGAGACCCAGTACGAGGTCGAGCGCGGCGTCGAGGTCTACGAGCGGCTGAAGTCCCGGCCCGGCATCGCCGCCTGGAACCCGCTCTCGGTGGGCATCGCCTACGCGATGATCGACCGCATCACCGCCGACAAGGTGCCGCTGATCACGATCAACCACGGCCGCACCGACTCCACCGACGGGCGCGTCTTCCCCTACGTGTTCCCGCTGCTGCTCAACCCCTACAGCGAGACGAGCGGCATCATCCAGTATCTCGGCACCCGCGCGGGCGGCCTCGACAAGCTGAAGGGCAAGACCGTCGCGGTGCTCTACCACGGCTCGCCCTACGGCAAGGAGACGATCCCGATCTACGCGCGGCTCGCCGAGCGCTACGGCTTCACCGTCGCGCAGATCGAGGTGCCCCATCCCGGCAACGAGCAGCAGTCGCAGTGGCTCACGATCCGGCGCCTGCGGCCCGACTTCGTGGTGCTGCGCGGCTGGGGCGTGATGAACCCGGTGGCCCTGAAGACCGCCCAGAAGACCGGCTTCCCGGCCGACCGCATCGTCGGCAATGTCTGGTCGAACTCGGAGGAGGACGTGATCCCGGCGGGTGACGCCGCCAAGGGCTACGTCGCCATCACGACCCAGGCCTCGGGCACCGCCTACCCGGTGATCCAGGAGGTCGTCGGCAGGGTCTACGCGGCCGGCAACGGCAACCTCGCCGACCGGAAGCGGATCGGCAGCGTCTACCACAATCTCGGGGTGCTGAACGGCATCCTCAACGTCGAGGCGGTGCGGATCGCGCAAGCGCGGTTCGGCCAGCGAACGCTCACCGGCGACGAGGTGCGCTGGGGCTTCGAGCATCTGCGCCTCGACGAGGCCCGGGTGGCGGCGCTCGGCGCCAAGGGCCTGTTCCACTCGATCAACGTCACCTGCGCCAACCACGAGGGCGAGGGCCGCGTCACCTTCCAGCAATGGGACGGGGCGAAGTGGACCGTGGTGTCCGACTGGATCGCCCCCGACTGGGCGAGCCTGCGCCCGATCATCGAGGCCTCCGCGACCGCCTACGCCAAGGAGCGCGGCATCACCCCGCGCGACTGCGCGGCCGAGGAGGCCGCGGACGCGGCCGGCAAGCAGGCCGCCGCGGCGGCCCGGTGAGCGCCCGGTGAGCACCGCGCCGCCCCTCCTGCAGGTCGAGGCCCTGGAGGTTGTCTACGGCGGGGCGGTGCACGCCCTGCACGGCGTCGACCTCGCGGTCCGGGCGGGGGAGATCGTCGCCCTGGTCGGCACCAACGGCGCCGGCAAGACGACCCTGCTGCGGGCGGTGTCGAACCTGCTGCCGGCCCTGCGCGGCCGGGTCACGGCCGGGCGCCTCGCCTATGACGGGCGCGACGTGACGCGGACCCGGACCGACGTCCTCGTCCGCGCCGGGCTCGTGGGCGTGCTGGAGGGGCGCCACTGCTTCCGGAGCCTGAGCGTCCAGGAGAACCTCGTGGCGGGCGGGCTCGGGCGCGGTACGGGCCGCGGCGGCGTGCGCGCCGATCTGGACCGGGTCTACGGCCTGTTCCCGCGGCTCGCCGCGAAGCGGGGCGTCGCCGCCGGCCTGCTCTCGGGCGGCGAGCAGCAGATGGCGGCGATCGGCCGGGCGCTGATGGGGCGGCCCCGGCTGCTCGTCCTCGACGAGCCGTCGATGGGGCTCGCCCCCCGCGTGGTCGAGGAGATCTACCGGGTGCTCGCCGGCCTGAACCGCGCCGAGGGTCTGACCCTGCTGGTGGCCGAGCAGAACGTCCGCCTCGCCCTGCGCCACGCCCACCACGCCGTGGTGCTGGAGAACGGGCGCAGCGCGCTGGCCGGCACCGCCGCGTCCCTGCGGGCGCGGGACGACGTCCGGTCCCTGTATCTCGGGGGCGCCGACGATGCCGGGGCCGCCGCGCTGCCGGAGACGGGCCGCCGCGCATCGGGCTGACGGTGCCGGCCCGCGTCAGGCCTCGCGTCAGGAGTCCCGGTCGGCCCGGCGCAGGGACCAGAGCAGGGTACCGTGGGCGTCGACCAGCCACAGGGCGTTCACCGCGTCGTCCTCGATCGTCAGCGAGCGGCTGTTGGCGAGGCGCACCGCCTCCTTCGCGTCCGCGGCCGTGAGCACCTCGTCGACGCGCGGCGCGCCGATCTCGCCATCCTCGCCACGGACCGCCCCGCGCAGGCGATAATCCGGCATCCGTCGAACCCCTGTCTCCCCGCGGCCGGCGCCCGTCCGGGGCGTGCCGCGGGTGCGAAGATAGGCGCCGGCGCGGCGTGTCGAGGGTCGGCGGGCCGCTACGGCCCGTCGCGGCTCGCCAGGATCCGCTGCGGCTCCGCGAGGAACAGGGCCCGCAGCGCGGCGGCCGATTCGCGGGCCGGAAGGTCGAGGGCGCGCCGCGTCGCGGCGATTCGGGCGGCGCAGTCGTCCGAGGGGGCCGCCGCTGCGGCCATCGACCGCGCGGTGCCCGGGTCCGCGGCGGGCGCGGCCGCCCCGTCCGGCCGCGCGGCCCGTGTCCGGGCGAGGAGCGGGGCGAGCCCGTGCGACGCGGGCCGCTCGGCCCGCAGCCGCGCGTCGAGCGCCACGAGGTCGCCGGCCGCGAGGAGGCCGCAGGCCGCCGCGTCCCCCGCGCCGGCCCGCTCCAGCGTCGCCAGGATCCGCTGGCCCAGGGCGCGGACGACGGCGTCGTCGGCCGCCCGGAAGCGCCGCTGCAGGTAGCCGGCGGCCATCCGCCTCAACCCCGCGGCGGCCTCCGCCTCCGGCCGGCCGGCGGCGTAGCCGTCCCGGTACCACCGGGCGATCGGGTCGAGCCCCGCCGCCTCGGCTTGGCGCAGGATCGGCAGGTTCCGCAGGATCGCGGCCCGCGCCCCGGCCGCGCTCGGATCCGCGTCCAGAGTGGAATCGGGGAAGCGGTCCGGTCCGACGACCTCGGTGACGATGCCGGCCGCGCGCAGCTCCCCGTCCGTCGGGATCCAGATCCCGGCCGGGGGCACCGCCAGCGCCCGCGTCACGAAGGCCGCCGGCAGGCCGGCGGCCCGGTAGGCCGCCCGCTCCGGCGCGGAATCCACCGGGCGCATCCGGCCCTGCGCCCCGATCTCGTAGGGGGCGTGGAAGCCGAGCCGCCCGCCGGCCGCGAGGTAGCGCGTCCGGCCGCGGACGAAGATCAGCGTGCAGGCCGAGGCGCAGGCGTCGGGGACGTAGGTGGCGAGGCCGCGGGCCGCCACGAGCGCCCCGATCGCCGCCCCCTCCTCTACGAGGCCGCCGTCGCTCGTGAGATGGATCCGGGCGATCCGCGGGTGCGCGGCGAGGATGGCCCGGACCCGCGCGGCGACCCCCGCAGCGAGATCGCCCGCGAGCCTCAGGTCCCGTCCGCCCGGCCCGACCGTGAGCCGGGCCGGGACGTCCGGCACGCCGGCCGCGCCGCGGCCCTTCGGCGGGTGTCCGGCCGCGGCCGGGCCGGCGGCAGCGAGCGCCAGGGCGAGCGCGCAGGCGGCCGTCCCCGTCCGGCGCCTCCACCCGCGGGGGAAGACCGACATGGCAGGTTTCCATCGTTCGTGGTCGGAGAGGCCGGCGCGGCCGGCAGCGACGCGCCTACTGGAGGTAGGCGACGAACATCTCGGACACGGCCCGGGACGCGTAGGCTTCCGGGCTCTCGCCCCAGCGGATCGGGAAGGCCTCGGCCACCGGGCGGCCGGCGAGGATCTGCGCGACCTCGTCGGGCATCAGGCCGTCGTCGAGGGCGCTCGCGAGGGCGGCGCGTTCGTGGGAGGGATGGGAGCGGACGCTCCGGGACAGGGCCCGGCCGAGGGCGGCGGCCGGTTCGGGGCTCAGGTCGGGACGGGTGTTCCGGGTCGTGTCATAGGTCAGCATCGGTGGTCGCCTCGCGTGTCTGATGTCGTGCGCTCTCCTCCTCTTGGAGGCGGCAACACGGCAGACACGGCGCAGTCATCCGGGCGAACCGTTCCTTGCTGGTGATCACGGCAAACCTCCGTTGGGCTCCGCATCGACTGTATGTCGACACCGTCAATGTAGACGCTGGGCCCGAGAATGTGCTGCCAAATTGGCGAGGACTTGCAGCGCAGGTTGTTCGTCGAAGCCGCGAGCCGGAGCAGAAGCACGGGGTCGGCGGAGATATGCCCGGATCGCGGCCGCGATCGATCGCCGATGCCGGTCGGCGACGGCCGGCTCCCGGGACTTGCCAAAGCCGGCGCGATGCCTGAATATCATGCTTTAACAATGACTTAGCGAAACAATGCTCCGACAACGCGCTCGTGCGGTCGAAACCTTCTCCGCCGGACCGGGGCATCCGGAAGAGACTTCTCGCCGGCGCCGCCGGCGGCGGAATCGGGCCGCCACCGCGACCGATTCGAGGGAGACGACACCATGGCCTCGGGGACGATGATGCGGGGCGACGCCCCGGCCAATGTGGGCGTGACGGTCCAGGGGCACGACGCCCTGGAGCGCGGCCGGCCCGACCCGTTCCGCCCCCTGCCGTGATCGGCGACGACCGATGCATCACGCTGCCCTGCCCGCCGCGGGCGCCACGATGGCCGTGGTCCAGCCGCCCCTGCGCATCACGAGCCGCAGCACCGCGGAGGCCGAAGTCTGGGCCGCCCTGCGCGCCGAGGCCGAGGCGGCCCTGATCGAGGAGCCCCTCTATGCGGGGATCATCCAGGCGACGATCCTCGACCAGCGCTCGCTGGCCCAGGCCCTCGCCTACCGCCTCGCCCACCGGCTCGGGGACGGCGACCTCGCACGCCTGTCGATGCGCGACCTGTGCCTCTCGGCCTTCGAGGCCGACCCGCAGGCCGGCGCCCACGCGGTGCGCGACCTCGTGGCGATCCGCGAGCGCGACCCGACCTGCCGCCGCTACCTCGACCCGTTCCTGTTCTACAAGGGACTCGCCGCGCTCGAGGCGTACCGGGTCGGCCACTGGCTCTGGCACCGGGGCCGGGCGACCCTGGCGCTGCACGTCCAGAGCCGGATCTCCGAGGTGTTCGGCTGCGACATCCACCCGGCGGCCAGGATCGGCTCGGGGGTGTTCATCGACCACGCCACCGGCGTGGTGATCGGCGAGACCACGGTGATCGCCGACGACGTCTCGATCCTCCAGTCGGTGACGCTCGGGGGCAACGGAAAGGAGAGCGGCGACCGGCATCCCAAGATCGAGCGCGGAGTGCTGCTCAGCGTCGGCGCCAAGGTGCTGGGCAACATCCGCGTCGGGGCGGGCGCCAAGGTCGCGGCCGCCGCGGTGGTGCTGCAGGACGTGCCGCCCCACACGACCGTGGCGGGCGTGCCGGCCCGGGTCGTCTCGCGCCTGCCCGTCGACGAGGAGCCGGCGCTCAGCATGGACCAGTCCTTCGGCTACGGGGACGGCATCTGAGACGCGCGAAAGATTTTTCCTGACAACAAAGTCGTCCGGGCGCCGCCGCCGGGCGCGAATCTGTAGAATTAAGTTCTCTGACCTGCCTGTCTGAGGACGGTCGTGTCCTGTTCGTCGTGCATACCACGGGATCCATTTCTACGAATCGACGAAAAATGGGGACATCATTCCGTTGACCCTTGGGCGAATCAGACTTTATCCAGACATTACCGGAACAACGATGAAGTCGGCCCGGCCGAGCGTTCGACGATGGCTGTCGGACTGCTAGAGAATACATGATTTGATTGACGGTGCGGCCGCTCAAGTCGCGATCGTCGTCGCGTTCTGATCGGAACGACTTGCGTCCGCCCCGCACAGGCTGCGGGGCGCACCGCCGCCGCGCGGATCGGCGCGGCGCGCCTGAAATCCTGGATGGAGTGAGGACGAACGATGAGCGGACCGGGTCTGAGCGTGAGCGCCACGGCGGCACGCAATCTTGCGACGGCGACCGTCACCGCGGTCCAGAACGCGGCCAACACGCCGCGCTGGCTGCTCCGGCTCCTGCCCTTCGTGGACGTGGCGGGCGGGGTCTACCGCGTCAACCGCCGCGCCGTCGTACTGGCCCGCCCCGGCCGGATCGATCTCGTCGCCGAGGACAAGGGGGACGGCAAGGTGATCCGTCCCGCCTCCCTGCGGGCCGTGCCGCTGTTCAGCCGGCTGGGCGATGCCGAGCTGGCGGCGCTGGCGGCCAAGTTCACCGAGAGCCGGCACAAGGCCGGAACGGTGATCCACGAGGAGGGCTCCGCCGGCCGCAGCCTCACGGTGGTGGCCGACGGCACCGTCGAGCTGACCCTGTCGGGCCCCTACAAGGGTCGCCTGCGCCAGGGGCTCGCCACGAAGGGCGACTATTTCGGCGATGCGGGCCTCGCCGGTGAGCGCGCGCCCGCCCCGGCCGTGAAGGCCCTGTCGGCCGTGACCCTCCTGACCCTCGACGCCGCCGCGGTGGAGAGCGAGGAGATCCGCGCCAAGATCGCGCAGTACCGCGAGGAGCGCGACCGCCTCAAAGGTCACACCAACTCCTACGGCGAGCAGGGGATCGAGCTGCTGGCGGTCCATACCGGCGAGCCGCGCCTGCCGACGACCTTCGTGGACTACGAGGTCGATCCGCGCGAGTACCACCTCTCGACCATCCAGACGATCCTCAACACCCATACCCGCGTCACCGATCTCTACTCCAACGAGATCGACCAGCTCCGCGAGCAGATCCGCCTCACGGTCGACGCCGTGAAGGAGCGCGAGGAGTGGGAGCTCCTGAACAACGCGCAGTTCGGCCTTCTCGGCGAGGTCGGCCCGCGCCAGCGCATCCCCACCCGCGGCGGCCCGCCCACCCCGGACGACCTCGACGAGCTGCTGACCCTGGTCTGGAAGAAGCCCGCCTTCTTCGTGGCCCATCCCCGCGCCATCGCGGCCTTCGGCCGGGAGGCGACCCGCCGCGGCGTGCCGCCGGTCGTCGTCCACCTGTTCGGCGCGCCGTTCATCACGTGGCGCGGCGTGCCGCTGGTGCCGAGCGACAAGCTGCCGATCGACCTCGACCCGGTGACCGGGGCCGAGACCACCTCGATCCTGCTGCTGCGCGTCGGCGAGGGCGAGCAGGGCGTGGTCGGCCTGCAGAAATCGGGCGTGACCGGCGAGATCGAGCCCGGCCTGTCGGTGCGCTACATGGGCACCAACGACCACTCGATCGCCTCGCACCTCGTGACCCGCTACTTCTCGGCCGCCGTGCTGGTCGAGGACGCGATCGCCCGCCTCGATAACGTGCTGCTGGGCAACTACCATGACTACGCCTGAGGCTGTCGCCCTCGGGCTGCCCGGGGCGAGCCCGGGCGAGCTGGCCCACGCGGATCTCGTCGGACGCCTCGCCCGGGAGATCTACGGCCAGGGTCAGGCCGCGAGCCGGCCCTTCGCGCCGGCGCTCCCCGCCGGCCCCCAGGTCCCGCAGGCCCTCGAGAGCCTGCCCCAGGGCCCGGGCGGCGCGCCGCTGCCGAGTGCGCCCCCGGGCGTCCCTTCCGCCCCAGCGGGCGGCCAGCCCGCCGGCCTGCCGCCCGACGCCTCCGCGCTGGCGGCGCGCTCCTTCGGGGCGCAGCCGGTCGGCCTGCCGGGCCTCTCCGGCCCGACCGTGCCGAACCTCGCACCCGCGAGCCCGGCCCTCGCCGATGTCGGGGCGATCCCGCCGGTCCACCCGGCGAGCCCGCGCTCCGCCCTGCCGGACTTCTCCTTCGCCGGTGCCCCGGCGCTGGCGGCCGCCCTGCCCGGTGGTCCGGAGCTGCACCGGCAGATCGCCGCGGACCATCCCCGCGCCAACGCCTTCGCGCACGCCCTCGCCCCGGCTCTCGTACCGGCCGATCCGTCGAAAGTCGGCCGCGATGCGGCGCAGGAGCGCTTCGCCCGGACCGGCCATCTGTCCCGGGCGCCCGAGGCACCGCCGTCCGACTACTACTTCCTGAACCTCGGCCCCGGGCCGGCCCGCAGGGCGCCGGCGAGCCCCCGGGTGGAGCCGGCCTGCGACCCGGGCCCGGCGCCGCGCTTGGCCGCGCAGGGGTCGAGCCCGGTGGCGGCGCCCTTCGACGTGGAGCATGTCCGCCGGGACTTCCCGGCCCTGCACCAGAGCGTCAACGGCCACCCGCTGGTCTGGCTCGACAACGCCGCCACCACCCACAAGCCGCAAGGGGTGATCGACGCGACCTCGGAGTTCTACGCCCGGCACAACTCGAACATCCACCGGGCCGCCCACACCCTGGCGGCGCGCGCCACCGACCTGTTCGAGGGCGGCCGCGCGGCGGTGCGCCGCTTCCTCAACGCGCCGTCGAAGGACGACATCGTCTTCCTGCGGGGCACCACGGAGGCGATCAACCTCGTGGCGAACTCGTACGGCCGGGCCAATGTCGGCCCGGGCGACGAGATCATCGTCTCGACCATCGAGCACCACGCCAACATCGTGCCCTGGCAGCTGCTGGCGCAGCAGACCGGGGCGACGCTCCGGGTGATCCCGGTCAACGATCGGGGCGAGATCATCTTCGAGCAGTACGCGGCGTTGCTCTCCGGCCGGACCAAGATCGTCTCGGTGACGCAGGTGGCCAACGCCCTCGGCACCGTGAACCCGGTGCGGGAGATCATCCAGCTCGCCCACGCCTACGGGGTGCCGGTGCTGGTCGACGCGGCGCAATCCGCGCCGCACATGCCGCTGGACGTGCAGTCCCTCGACGCGGACTTCCTGGTCTTCTCCGGCCACAAGGTGTTCGGGCCGACGGGCATCGGCGCGCTCTACGGCAAGACCCACCTGCTAGAGGCGATGCCGCCCTGGCAGGGCGGCGGCCACATGATCGAGGACGTCACCTTCGCGAAGACCGTCTACAAGGGCGCGCCCGAGAAGTTCGAGGCGGGCACGCCCGACATCGCCGGGGCGGTCGGTCTCGGAGCGGCGCTCGACTACCTCGCGGGCATCGGCATGCCGGCGATCGCCGCCTACGAGCACGATCTCCTGGCGTATGCGCAGGGTGGGCTCGCCGACGTGAAGGGCCTGCGCCTGATCGGCACGGCCCGGGAGAAGGCGAGCGTGATGTCCTTCGTGATCGAGGGGCAGACGAACGCGGCGGTGGCCCACCACCTCGACGCGCACGGCATCGCGGTGCGCTCGGGCCATCACTGCGCCCTGCCGGCCCTGCGCCGGTTCGGGGTCGACCAGTCGGTGCGGGCCTCGCTGGCCTTCTACAACACCCGCGCGGAGGTCGACGCCTTCCTGCGGGCGCTGCACACCCTGCCGCGACCGTGACCGGCGCGTCGCCGGCCGGCGGACGCGGGGCGTCGTGTCCGCGCTGAACCCTTGCCTGCGGGCGTGACGATCCGCGCGTCCAGGATCGCGCGCCGGCCCCCTCTCCTGTGCAGGAGAGGGGGCCGGTCGCGTCCTGCCGCCGACGTCCGGCGCGGCGCGGAACCCCTACGCCGCCGGCCGGAGATGCCGCGTCCGCACCGTGCCGTCGATGGCCCGCAGCGCGCGGAGCACCGCGTCCGCCTCGCCCGGCGGCACGGACGCGTCCACCACGACGTAGCCGAACTCGCCGTCCGTCTGCAGGTACTGCGCGTCGATGTTGAGCGACCGGCCCGAGAAGATCGCGTTGATCTGCCCGAGCACGCCGGGCACGTTCCGGTGCACGTGGAGGAACCGCGCGCCCGACAGGCGCGGCGGCAGCTGGACCTGCGGGAAGTTCACGGCGCCGAGCGTCGAGCCGGTCTGGACGTAGTCGACCAGCTTGCGGGCCACCTCCGCGCCGATGCGGTCCTGGGCCTCCTCGGTCGAGCCGCCGACATGGGGGGTGAGGATCACGTTCGGCAGCCCCTGCAGGGGCGAGACGAAGCGCTCGGCGTTGGAGGTCGGCTCCACCGGGAAGACGTCGATCGCGGCCCCGGCGAGGTGACCGTCGCGCAGAGCCGCCGCCAGGGCGTCCAGGTCCACGACCGTGCCGCGACTGTTGTTGATCAGGTAGGCGCCCGGCTTCATCGCGCGGATCCGCTCCGCGCCCATCAGCCCGTGGGTCAGCGGCGTCTCCGGGACGTGCAGGCTGACCACATCGCTCAAGGCGAGCAGGGCCTCGAAGCTCTCGGCCGGCTCGGTGTTCCCGTGGCGCAGCTTGTCGGTGAGGTCGTAGAAGATGACGCGCATGCCCATCGCCTCGGCGAGGTTCGAGAGCTGCGCGCCGATATTGCCGTAACCGACGATGCCGAGCGTCTTGCCGCGCACCTCGAAGGCGCCGGTGGCCGACTTGTCCCAGCCGCCTTCATGGGCTGCGACCGAGCGCGGCACGATGCGCCGGAGCAGCATCACGATCTCGCCGATCGTCAGTTCGGCGACGCTGCGCGTGTTCGAGAACGGCGCGTTGAACACGGGCAGGCCGCGGGCGCGCGCCGTCTCGAGGTCGACCTGGTTGGTCCCGACGCTGAAGCAGCCGATGGCGGCGAGGTCGGGCAGGGCGTCGAGAAGCGCGGCGGTGACCTGCGTGCGCGAGCGGATGCCGAGGACGGTGACGTCGGCCAGTTCGCCGGCGTCCCCGGGGCTGACCGCGCGCGACAGCTGCCGGATGGCGCCGATCCCGGCCTGGGTGAAGATCCTGGACGCTGTCGGCGCTATGCTTTCGGTCAGAACGACGCGCTCGGTCGACACGGTCTGTCCTCCCTCCACGGACGGGATGCGATCCGCGACCTTGGCGCCGGCGCGGCGCAGCGGCAAGGGCGGCGCGGGCGGGACGGGGTTGCGGGCGCGCGGCGCGGGCCGCCCTCCCCGCCCCGCGGCGGACGGCCCGGCCCCGTCGTCTCGACGCGGCGCGCCGGGCCTGCCAGTGTCCGCCTCCCGGCGGCCGAGGCCGCGGAGCGACAGGTGCACCATGACTGGATCGACAGCCCGGGCCGTGATCGTCCAGCCCGGCGGCGGCTTCGACGCGGTGACCTTCGGCGAGCGGCCCGTGCCGGAGCCCGGGCCCGGCGCGATCACCGTCCGCCTGCGGGCGAGCTCCCTCAACTACCACGACTACGCGGTGGTCAGCGGGATGTGGGGCCCGAGCGAGCCGCGCATCCCGATGTCCGACGGGGCCGGAGAGGTCGAGGCCGTGGGGCCGGGCGTGACCGAGTTCGCCGTGGGCGACCGGGTGGTCAGCACGTTCTTCCCGACCTGGCTGGAGGGCGCGCCGCGCGTCGAGGGCTTCGCCACCGTGCCGGGCGACGGGGTCGACGGCTACGCCCGCGGGGGCGTCACCGCGCCCGCCACCGCCTTCACCCGCGCCCCGCGGGGCTGGGACCACGCCGAGGCGGCGACGCTGACCACCGCCGCGCTCACCGCGTGGCGGGCGCTGCACGCCGATGCCGGCCTGAAGAGCGGCGACGTGGTGCTGGTGCAGGGCACCGGCGGCGTGTCGCTGTTCGGCCTGCAATTTGCCAAGGCGGCGGGGGCCACGGTGATCGCCACCTCCTCCAGCGACGCCAAGCTGGAGCGCCTGCGCGGTCTCGGCGCCGACCACGTCATCAACTACCGCACCAACCCGGCCTGGGGCGAGACCGCCCGGCGCCTGACCGACGGGCGCGGTGTCGACCACGTCCTCGACGTCGGCGGCCCGGCGACGCTGGAGCAGTCCATGGCCGCCGCGCGGGTCGCCGGCCACGTCTCGGTGATCGGCATCCTCTCGGGGGTCGCGGGCGAGCTGCCGCTGGTGCCGGCGCTCCTGAAGCAGATCCGGCTGCAGGGTGTGCTGGTCGGCAGCCGGCGCCATCAGATCGAGATGATCCGCGGCATCGACGCCTGCGGGCTGCGGCCGGTCATCGACCGCCGCTTCCCCCTCGACGACCTCGTCGCGGCGTTCCGCCACCAAGAGAGCAACCGCCACTTCGGCAAGATCTGCGTCGAGATCTGAGCGGTCCGGCCGGGCCCGAGGCGGTGCAGCGGGCGGTGCGGCGGGCGTTCAGCGGAAGGCGATCCCGAGCCCACCGGGTATCATCAGGGCCCGGGGCGTCTCGGCCTGGCTCGGCGGCGGCGGCACGTGCGCGCAGCCGTTCTCGCAGAACGTGCGGAGTGTGCGCCTGTCGAGGCCGATGTCGCTCAGCATCTCGTCGTCGAGGGCCGAGAGAATGCGAATATTTCGCGCCGCGATGCGGCTCTTCCGGACAGATTTCAGGAACGAGAGGATCATGATCCAGCCTCCGTTGCGCCGAAAGATCCGTGGTTTGTCCACGATCGGCCGGATCAGCGTCGCTTTAATGCGGACTATGCGCATCCTCCGTTCGGATTAAGGGTGGCGCGCGGCGCGAATATTTTTGCCGGAGCGCGCTAGGCGTCCGCGATCGGCTGCGGGCAGAGCAGGAGCAGGCGCACCAGCTCGGCCTGGCGGCGCGTCCCCGTCTTCTCGAACAGGTGGCGCAGGTGCACGCGCGCCGTGTTCCGGGTGATCCGGCGGCGCGTCGCGCTCGCCGCGAGGTCGTTCCCGGCCAGGATGTCGACGGCCAGGGCCGCCTCCGCGGGCGTGAAGCCGAACTGGTCCTGGAGAATGCCGGGATCCGGCAGGCGCGGGGTCCCGGGGTCAGTGAGACGCAGGAGAACCGCGCCCTCGCCGATCGGGCCGAGCGTCCCGGGAATCGCCGAGGCGGCGACCAGGAGCGTCCCGCCCGCGCCCTCCAATCGCACCGAGCCGCCGCGATGGCCCGCGGCGCAGCGGGCGATGACCCGGCGCAGCGCCGCGCTGTCCTCGGGCGTCGCGCCGCGCAGGCCGCCGTGCTCCAGGCACAGGAGTCCGCGCGCGACGAAGGCCTGCGCCGCGCGGTTCAGGAAATGGGCCCGCCCGTACCGGTCGGTCACCGCCAGCCCCTGCTCGAGATGCTCCGCCAGGAGATGGAGCGCCGCCTCCACGAGGGTCGGGTCCGGGAAGACCGGGGTGCCGCCGGCCTGAACCCGCCGCTCCTGGGCGGAGCCGATCCCGGATATCGTTTCGGCTCTGCGGGTGTGCAGGTGGGATTGACTGATCACGCTGGGATCCTCGCCGGATCGACATCACGATATCAGTAATAACCCGAAACTGGCGTCCCTTATTCCCGCCTCATCCCGGCGGGCCCCCGGTCCGGGACTGAAACAGGTCGGCGAAGGCGCGCAGGTCGCGCCGGTTGAGGTCCGAGACCGCCCAGTAGGTGAGGTCGCCGAGGCGCCAGCGCTCGATCGTGGACCCGTCGCGCCGCTCCTCGCCGGCGCCGGGGCCGTCGGCGGCGGGGACCACCGTGACGCTGATGACGTGCCTGTCACGGCGATAGACCAGGGTCGGCACGGGGGTTCCGCCGACGATGTCGACCCGGCCGCCGACCAGCGGGAAGCCCTTGTCGGACAGGTCGGGGGCCTCGGGCGCGAGGGGGGTCCGGCCGTTGAACCAGGGCTTCACCACGTGCCGGTCCGAGGAGGCGACGTCGAAGGGCTGGGGCGCCGCGAGGCCGCGGAGATGGCCGGCGAGCACGGCCGCGCCGGTATCCGGGGCGCCGTCGGGGCGGTCGAGATAGGCGATCCCGCCGCCGAGCGCGGCCCCGCCGACGAGGCCGACGAGCAGCGTCGCGGCCAGCGCCTGCCGGGATCTGCGCCAGGATTCGAGCCAGGCCTCGACCCAGGTCCCGACCCAGGACCCGAGCCGGGTCCCGAGCGGGCCTCCGAGGCGGCCGCGCGACGGGGGCGGGTCGGTGAAGCCGATCTGCTCGATCACGCGCGCCCGCAGGGATTCCGGGGCGGGCGGCCCCGCGAGGGGCCCGCGCAGGGTGGCCGAGAGGTCGCGGAGGCGCTCCGCCAGGGCCCGCGCGTCGGGATCCGCCGCAAGACGGCGCTCCATGGCCAGGACTTCGCCGGGCGACAGCTCGCCGTCCGCGTAGGCGCTGAGGAGCAGGAGGGTCTCGTCGTCGGTCATCGCCCGTCCTTCGCGAGCCGTGCAAGCAGGTGCTGCCGCGCGCGGCCGAGGCGCGACATCACGGTCCCGATCGGGACCCCCGTCACCGTGGCGATCTCCCGGTAGCTGAGGCCGTGGTACTCGCGCAGGACCAGCGCCTCGCGGAAGGCCACCGGCAGGGCCTCGACCGCCCGGGCGAGCTGCCCCGCGTCGTCGCGGGCGATGAGGGTCGCCTCGGGCGTCTCCGGGACCTCGGTCAGGGCGCCCCCGATCTCCAGCTCGGCGCGGGCCTCGGGGGCGAGGTCGTCGGCGAAGACCACCGCCCGCGGCCGGTGCCGCTGCAGCCAGGAATAGCCGGTGTTGCGGACGATGGTCAGGAACCACGCCCGGGCATTGCCCTCGGCGAACCCCTCGATCGCCCGGTAGGCGCGCAGACACGCCTCCTGCATCACGTCCTCGGCGTCGGTGGCGTTGCCGGTTAGCCAGTGCGCGAGCCGGTAGCCCTCGTCCAGGCGCGGGAGAACGAGCTGACTGAAGCGCGCGCGCGCCAGGGTCGTCATGTCGGCGGCCGGGCCGGGCCCGCCCCGTCGAGAGCCTGCGAAGCCATGGGGTCCCTGCCCTCGTGCTCCTGCCTGCAGCCTTGTGCCACACAATCGGGAACCGGGCGGCGGCGGGCTTTATTCCCGCGTCCGGGCACGCGAATGTTCGGGGCGCTACTCGGGGCGCTACTCGGGGCGCTACTCGGGGCGCTACTCGGGAAGCCTCTCGGGCCGGTGGCGCGTCGCGACCGGCCGCCCCGGAGGCGCCCGGCGGTCCGGCGCCGCGGCCTCGCTCCCGCGGTCCTGTCCGGACGGCGATCGCCGGTCGGGTGCCGGTTCCGGGCAGCCGTCCGGACCGAGGCGCTTGCGAGCGACGCGCTCGGCCGCCGCCCGTTCCGCCGCCGAGGGGTTCGCGCCGCCGCTCTGATCCTGGGCCATGGCCATGTCCAACCGGAGCGGGACCGTCCGCGGTCCCGGTCGTGGCATCCCCGGCGCCGCCGGCCCGCATCACCGCCAACGGGAAAGGGGCAGGCCCCGCCTCCTCGGAGACGAGACCTGCCCCTGGATCAACCCGCGGGTCGGGCCACGGTTCGGCGCCGGACCCGCGCGTCGGGACGCGTGCCTGCGCGACCTTAGCGGCAGACGCGCCGCGGTCCCCACGGGGTCGGACGGAAGAAGCAGCGCGGGCCGTAGAAGCGCGGCCGCCGGTAGATCGGCCGGCAGCGCCCGTACGGGCCGGGCGCCCAGCCAGGGCCGCAGCCGAACGCCACGGTGCTGACCGCGGCGGGGCCGGTGAGCGTATCGGCGCCGGCGGGCGCCAGGGGCGCCGCGCCGGCGGAGGCCAGGCCGAGACCGCCGACGACAGCCGCGGCGGCCGCGATCATCTTCACGTGCATCATCATCAGACCTTCTGTTCGGTTCCGCGCCGGTTCGGCCCGGCGCAAGACTTGGTCAGAATGGTCATCGGGCCTGAATGTCGGCTGACCTCCGCCATCATCGTCTAGAAACAAACAGTCCGGCCGGCGCCCGCGCGGGGGCGGGCGCCGCGGCGGGGCTCTAGCGGCGGTCGGCGCGGCCGAGCAGCGAGGCCGCGGCCGCGGTGGCCCCCGCCAGCAGGATCCCGGTCAGGACCGGGTTGATCGAGGCCCGGGTGTAGGCGCTGCGCATGACGTGGTGGGGCGAGCCGCCCCGCACGGCCCCGTCGCGGCCGGCCGCGTGGAGGGCGCCGTCCCGCCGCTTGCCGGCCGCGCCCGCCGTCTGGCTCCGCGACATCACCTGGGCGCCCATCCAGTCGGTCGCCGCGGGGACCCGCTTGCGCAGCGCGCTCATCAGCTTGCCGCCGCCGCCGACGTAGAGGTCGCGGGGCCCGTGCTCCGCGGCGTACAGGATCGCGTCGGCGACGTCGGCAGGGTCGTAGACCGGCGGCGGCAGCTTGGGCGCCTGCGCCATGTAGTTCCGGGCATGCTCCGGGAACGGCGTGTCGATCGAGGCCGGCTTGATGAGCGTCACCGAGACCGGGGCGCCCTCCTCTTGGAGCTCCATCCGGAGCGCGTCCGTGAAGCCTTTGATCGCGTGCTTGGAGGCGGAGTACATGCCCTGGATCGGCAAGGCGAGGTCGGAGGCGACGGAGCCCAGGTTGATCAGCGCGCCGCCGGTCCGCTTCAGGTGCTGCAGCGCCACCGTCGAGCCGTAGACGATCCCCCAGAAATTGACGTCGAACAGCCGGCGATGGTCTTCGTCCGAAACCTCCTCGAGGCGGCCGAAGATCGAGAGACCGGCATTGTTGACCCAGGTGTCGAAGCCGCCGTAGGCGCGCACGGTCTCTGCGGCCAGCGCCTCGACATCCTCGCGGCGGGACACGTCGATCACGACGGCCCGGGCCTCGCCGCCGCGCTCCTGGATGTCGCGGACGATGTCGTCGAGGGCGGCGCCGTTCCGGGCCGCCAGCACGACGCGGGCGCCGCGGCGGGCGGCCGCCCGGGCCGTGGCGAGGCCGATCCCGCTGGTGGCGCCGGTGATGACGATCACCTGCTCGCGCAGGGGCTTGTGCCGGATCTGCATGCTGCGTCTTCCTCTCTCGCGTGCTGTCTCGATGGCGGCGCTCAGCCCCGGCCTCCGCCCGGCCGGCCGCGCTCCGCGCCGAGGCTGGTCCCGCCCTGGCGCGCCTCCTCCTTCTCGGTGCCGGCCCGCTCCATCGGGCCGTCCTGCGGCCTGACCGTGCCGGTTGCGGTGTCGCGGGGGCTGTCGGCCAGGCCCACGCGCTCCGGCTCGCCGTGCGGCATCCGCTCGGCCTGGGTGTCGTCCGGCGTGTCCGCCATGCTGCATCCCTCGCGATGGGCCTGATCCCCTGAGGGCCAACCCGTCAGGCGGCCGGCGTATCCGGCGGCCCCGGCCACGACGGCGGACGCTGCGCGGGTGGAGATGCGGGAGGGTGCGGGTCGGGCGAACGCGCCGCAGGAACACGGCCGCGGGGCCCGTGTTGTCTGCCAAATCTTTTTCACGAGGCGCCGATGTCAGGAACCGCCAAGAAGACCGACCCGAAACTGTGGGACAAGGTCAAGACGCAGGTCACGAAGTCCGAGAAGGGCGGGAAGCCCGGCCAGTGGTCGGCGCGCAAGGCGCAGATCGCGACCGCCGAATACAAGAAGGAGGGCGGCGGCTACGCCGGCAAGAAGTCGGCCGACAACCATCTCCAGCAATGGACCGACGAGGAGTGGGGCACGAAGTCTGGCAAAGAGAGCGGCAAGACCGGCGAGCGCTACCTGCCCAAGAAGGCCCGCGAGAGCCTGACCGACACGGAATACGCCGCCAGCACGGCCAAGAAGCGCGCCGATACCCGGAAGGGCAAGCAGTTCTCGAAGCAGCCGAAGGCCGCCGCCGAGAAGGCCGCCGCGGCGCGCGAGGACGGCAAGTCCACTAAGGCGTCCGGAAAAGGCAAGACGACCGGTAAGTCTGCCGCCAACGCGTCCGGCAAGGCGGAGACGACCAAGGCCGCGCTGATGCGCAAGGCCCGGGCGCAGAACGTGCCCGGCCGGTCGCGGATGTCGAAGGCGCAGCTCGAGCACGCGGTCCACGCCTGAGGCGCGCCGCGGCGGGCCCTCGCCCCCGACGCAAGACGTCCCGGGAATGGCTCCCGGGACGCTCCTCGGCTCAAGCGGCCAGTTTGATCGGGCTGGGGATGCTCAGGTCGAGAGGGGATGCGGCCTGTCCAGAGGCCCGCGCGCCGTCCCAGTGAGCGGGACGCAGCCCCCCGCGGCGCGGGGGGCGCTATCGCGGGTGGATCTTAGTACGAGCCGAACTTGTAGTTCAGGCCGGCGCGGATGACGGCGAACTCGTCGTCGCGGCGGCCGATGTTGTTGTACACCACCGGGAAGTTGTTGGCGGCGTTGATGACGAACGCACCCTGGTTGCGGGTGTTGCGGTCGAGGTTGACGTACAGGCCTTCGACCTTGAGCGTCACGGCGTTCGAACGGAAGAAGTTCAGGAACGAGTCGGTGGGCAGGGCGTACTCGATGCCGCCGCCGACCGCGTAGCCGGTGCGGAAGCTGTCGTTGCCGGCGAAGCCGCCGAAGGAGCGGTCGGCGCTGCCCGAGCCGTAGGCGAAGCCGCCGGTGCCGTACACGAGGACGCGGTCGAAGGCGTAGCCGATGCGGCCGCGGACGGTGCCGAAGAAGTCGAGGCTGGAGAGGCCGCGCGGGTCGGTGACGTAGTAGCCGGGGGCCAGCGGACCGACGAGGAAGGCGTTGTTCCGGCTGCGGCCGAAGTCGAGGTACTGGGCGTCGGCCTCGACACCGACGACGATGCCGGAGCCGGGGGTGAACTGGAAGTTGTAGCCGATCTGACCACCGCCGGTGAAGCCTTCCTGGTTGCGCTGGCTGAAGAAGGCGGTGGTGCCGTTGCCGTAGGGGGCGGGCACGCCGAAGCTGTTGGTGTTGTTGCTGCTGGCGTCGAAGGCGTAGCCGGCGTTGATACCGAAGTAGGCGCCGGTCCAGGTGAAGACCGGGACGGGGGTGAACACCGGCGGCGGGGCGGCGCGGCGCGGCAGGTCGGCGGCCGAGGCGGCGCCGGTCAGGAGAGCCGTGGCGGCGCTCGCGAGCAGAAGCTTCTTGATCATCTGGTCCTCTGTCTCCCGTTGGGCGGGATGTGTGCGGGGCGGACAGAACGCCAGGACGTGCCTGGGCGATAGTGCATCGCTGCAACAGCTCGGAATCGGGTCTTTGACCCCGAAACAGCCGGGTGCGCTGGAGCACATCGCGAAATCGACTGGTCTAGCCCGAGAAGAACTTCGGTATCCGAATGTTTCCAGAAACAAAATGCCCCGTCGCGCTCGAGCGGACGGGGCTTCAGTTTGTCGGTGAACGTTCCCAGGACCAACCAGGAAGCTTCGAGGTTTAATAAATCCTACCGGTCGGCGGCCCGCAAGCCCGATCGCGATCCCGCGAGCGGTTAACATTAATTTACGGGTGGTGCCCGCGCATCCCCGGGCGCGCGGGTGCGGATGGCGCCGCAGATCTCGCGCGATCCCGTCCCGTATTGCGGGGCTTTCGGACGCCATCGCGCCGCTGTGCGGGCACCACTCGCGCGTCCGGCCGCGGATCTGCACAGATGAAACCGGCCGCCCGACTGGCCCGAGTCTTGATCGCGCATCGCCGGGTCTTGGCGCGCGGCCGCGGCCGGATCGATCTCCTCGGAACCGGCAGATCTCGCGGGGGATCGGCGGCGGCGCGGCGCCGGTCTCCCGGCCTGTGGAGAAGGCGCCGCCGCGCCGGGGCGGCGCGGCGGCCGCGGCTTTTCCGGCGCGCCGCAGGCCCTATCTGCCGGCCTCGTCGTCGGTGGAGATTTCAGGAGACGCGCATGCACCCCGTAGCGCTGCCTTCGATGCCGGCCCTCCGGGCCCGGACCGGGATCGGGGATGCCGGCCCCGCGCCGGCCGGGAGGCCTCGATGACCGACACGCCGGCCCCGTATCTCGCGGTGGCGTTCCTCTCGGCGCTGTGCCTGCTCGTGGCCGGGCTGCAGGCGGAGGGCCTCCTGTGGTGATCCGCCCGGTCCGGAGCCGCGCCGCCGTCCGTCCCGGCGGCCGGCGGAGGCGGGGCGCGACGCGTCCGCCCGCGTAGCCCGCCGATGTTCGGCTTCTCCCTCAGCGCGACCGAGCCCGACAGCATCGCCCACATCATCCAGGTGGCGCTCGCGCCCGCCTTCCTGCTCTCGGCGCTGGCGACGCTGCTCAACGTGTTCTCGACCCGCCTCGGCCGGATCTCCGACAAGGTCGACAGCCTCTCGGCGGAGGCCGCCCGGGCGACGGAAGCCGAGGCCGGCCGCCTCGCCCGCCGGCTGACCTTCCTGCGGCGGCGCTCCTTCGTGCTGGACGTGGCGGTGGTCCTGGCCTCGCTGGCGGGCGGCCTGATCGGTCTGGCCGTGCTCACGCTGTTCGTCGGCGCGCTGCGCGACGCGGCGACCGCGTCCGTCCTGTTCGCCTGCTTCGGAGCGGCGCTGGTCTGCACCGTGGCGGCGATCGCGGCGTTCATGACCGAGATCCTCATGGCCGGCCGCGGCGTCCGCGACGCGGTCGACCGGCAGCAGGATCAGGTTTCGACGCCGCGGTGAGGCCCGTCCCGGATCGCCCGGACGCGCTCCGCGACCGGGGGCGGCCTCCCGGTCTTCCGGAGATCGCGGGGCGAGCCCGTGCCGCGCGCTGCGGCCGCGCCCGCCGTGCGGGCTGGGCGATCCGGAGCGAACGGGCGGTGATTTCGGTTGCGGCGTGCGCGAGCCGGGCCTTAGTCTCGCGGTGGCCCGACTCCGCCGCCGGCGACGCCCGAGTGTTCCGTCATGAGCATCGCGATCCTGATTGCCTTCGTCGCCGGCGCGCTCTGCCTCGGGATCCTGTCCGCGGTCATCCCGTTCGGGCGGCGCGAGGCCGAGGAGCTGGACGAGGCGCTCCCGTACGAGGACGAGTTCTTCGACGTGGGCGGCCCCGTGATCGATCTGGAGCCGCGCCACCTCACCTGACGGCGCGTCGGTCCGAAGCCTACCGGGCTGCCGATCCCCCGGTGCCGGGCGTCGCGGCGTCCTGCCGGGCCGACCAGACCACCCGCCCGGCGGAATCCCGCAGGGCCGCCGAGCCCGCGCGGCCGGCGCGCAGCTCCGCGAAGCGGGCCTTGGCGGCGGCGACCGCCGCCTCCACGAGGGGCCCGGGAATCTGCTCGTCGTGGATGATGATGCCGCCGGCGCTTTCCCGGTGGATCATGCACTGCAGCCGGTAGGGCGCCTGGGTCTCGGGCGTGGCCATGTGGCGATCTCCCGTCCGGTCACGGGGCCCGCGCGCCGCCGGAACGGGCGTGGCGCAGCAGGATCCCGGGCGCCGGCCTCTCTCGGTACGACGCGTCGAGCGCGATCCATACCAGATCGGTCCGGCCCGCGGGCGATCCCGCGCGGTGCCTCTCGCGCTCGCCCCCAACATCCCGCGCGGACGGGCATCGCCCGGCGGTCGGACGCCGTCCTGGCTCCGTCAGGCCGCCTCGCCCACCGCGTCGTCGGCGTCCGGGATCGTCTCCGGATCGCCCACGAGGGCGTCGCGCCGGTCGGCCGTCGCGACGCCCTCGCGGTGTGGTCGGCCACCTCACCGCGCTCAACCGCGCCTGCGGGTGTAGCGCTCGACCACGCGCTGCCGGTGCGACGGGAGCTCCGGCAGGCGGGAGGGGCCCGCCAGGGCACGGTCCCGGGCCGCGGGGGGCCGGGGCGCGGGCAGCAGCTCCGGCGGGAACCGGGGCGTCTCGACGACGACCGCCTCCAGCACGATGGGCCGCATCCGCGGCGCGGAACGCACCGGTCGGCCAGGCCGTGCCGCGAGGGTGCCGAAGGTGCCGAGGGCCCAGAGCCCGAGGCAGAACAGGCCGATCAGGATCCCGTCCCAGGACGGCTCGGTCCGGCACATCAGGATCCCGGTGCCGGTGAGGGCGGCCGCGGCCGCGAACAGGCGCGGTGTCGGATCGGCGGAACGCATGCACCACCGTCGGTGCGGAGCCCTAGGGACGCGTGAACGGGATCGCTTGAATTGTCGGCACCGCCGGATTCTCCCCAGGCTATTCCCAGGTTCTCCCCAAGTTCTCCCGGTGCGCACCGGCCCCGGCGGCCGGGACGGGCACCGCGGCCCGGCGGACGCGCCTCAGTCCGCCAGGCTGGACGGGGCCTGCCACGCGACGCCGGGATGCTCGCGGATGTCCCCGGCCCGGGATCCGGTATCGGCGTCGCTCGTCCAGTCGCCGGGCTCGGCGACGTGGGCGATCTCGGCGTCCGGATAGGCGGCCGCCAGGAACAGGCGCGCCTCGCCCTCGGCCTCAGCCCGGACCGTCACGAGCGGCCGCTCGCCGCCCGCGTCGCACACCTGCGCGATGAACAGCTTGGTCATGGTCTCCCTCCGGACTCATCCGCCGGCGCGGCGGGATCAGGCCTGCAGTTCCTCGACGTGGAGGCCGCCGGCCCGCAGGTGGTTCGGGATCCGCGTGCGGTCGCGGAAGCCGGCGGCGCGCGCCATCGCGTCGAGGGCCGCCAGGGGATCGAGCGCCGCGCCGCTCCAGAGAATCGCGCCCGTGGCCGCCTGCATGATCCGGAACACCTTCACGCCACGCTCCCGGTCTCGACCCTCGGACAAGCTCGCGGGATTCGCGGGTGTTCCCGACGCGCGGCCGCGGGCGGCTGCGGCCGATTCGCGCCGGCCCGGCCCCGGCGGGAACGGGCGCCGCCGGGGTGCGGTTCTCCAGCCGACGCCGGCACAAGCCGGCACGGCGACGACCCGCGTCGAGACCCCGCTCGGGATCCAAGGAGAGCCATGACCAGCCGCACCGTTCAGTCCGCCCTGCTCGCCCTCGCCCTCGTTGCCGGCAGCGCCGGGATGGCCGCCGCGCAGAGCACGCCCAACGGCAACACCTCGTCTCCCGGCGCCCCCGCGGGCGACAACAGCACCGGCAACGGCGCCACCGGCAGCGGCGCGGCCCCGAGCGGCCGGTAACCGCCGGTTAACCATAAGGGTCGAAGCCCTCGATCCTCACAACCGTGCAACTCACCGTCCCGCGGCCACCCGGCCTGCGGGACGTTCTGTTTCACGGCCCCCTGCCGGCCCCTTGCCGGCCCCTTGCCGGCCTCTCGCCGACCGCGCCGGGACGGGGCACGGCGCGGAGTCCGGTGATTGGAACGGAGTGCCACTTTTCTGGGCAGACAGAATCGCCATATTGTCGGCGTGACCGGGCCGCGCCCGGTCAGGACTAACACGGGCGATGCGACCGAAACCGATCCTGCAGCTCAGGGGCGAGAGCCCGGGTCATCGTCAGGCCGACGACTGGCGCGACGCCGTCGCGCCGTTCTGGGATTTCACGATCCGCCGGGAGGACCTACCCGATTTCCGCGGGCAGTCCCGGGTCCGTCACCTCGGCACCGCGATCGTCTGCAGCGCCCGCGCCTCCGGGCTCCGGTTCGTGCGCGCGCGGGCCCTGACCGCCCGGATGGGCGTCGACCACATCGTCGCCCACATGCGCGTCTCCGGGCAGTCCCGGGTCACGATCGGCGGCCGGGAGCGGGACTGCGCCCCCGGCGACATCTGCCTGTTCGACCTGTCGCAGCCGCTCTCCGCCGCCTCCACGGACTACGAAGCCATCACGGTGGTGCTGCCGCGCCCGCTCTTCGGATCCCGGCAGAGCGGCCTCGACGCCCTGCACGGCTCGGTGATCCGGGGCGCGACCCCGTTCGGCCGGATGCTCAGCGACCACCTGCACTCCCTGAGCGCGCACGCGACCGGGTTCTCGGAGCCGGAGGCCGCGGCGGCGGCCGAGGCCACCGCCGCGCTGCTCGGCGCGGCGACCCTGGGCCTGCCGGAGGACGGAGGGGGCACGCAGCCGCCCGAGCGGGCGCCTCTGCTCGTCGCGATCCGGCGCTTCATCGAGGCCGAGCTGGCCTCCGCGGACCTGTCCGCCGAGACGATCGGGCGGCGGTTCGGCGTCTCGCGGAGCGCCCTCTACCGGCTGTTCGTCCCCCTCGGGGGGGTCTCCGGCTACGTCCGGCAGCGCCGGCTCGCCCGCGCCTACCGCGACCTCGCCACCGGCGACGGGCGCTTCGCCCGCATCTCCGAGGTGGCGTATCGCTGGCGCTTCGAGAGCCCCGCGCATTTCACCCAGGCCTTCCGCGCGGAGTTCGGCTGCGCCCCCCGGGACGTCCGCGACCGGGCCGCGGCCGAGCCCGACCGGTCCCCGGCCGCGGAGCCGCCGGCCCAGGCCGAGACCTGGGCCGACTTCTACCAGTGGGTCCTCAAGCTGGCGGCCTGAGGGGTCCGGGGCCGGCACCCCGGACCTTGTGCCCCCGGCCTCGGATGGATCATAAGGGCCGCGATGACCTTCGGGGTTCGGCATAGGCGCCCGGCCGGGGCGCGGGGCTGGTGGGCGCTCGCCGCCCGCGCGCTCGCGCTCGTCCTGGCGCTGACCGTCGCCGCTCCGGGCGTCGGCCTCGCGGCGGATCTCGCCTTCCACGCGGGCGGCCACCACGACCGGGGCCAGGACCCGGCCCTCGACGCGCCGGCGGCGCCCGCGACCGTCGATCCCGGCCTCTCGGAGCACCTCCATTGCGGCTGCCATCAGGCGGCCCGCCTGGAGGCGACCGAGATCGCGCCTCCGGCCGCTCCGGGCCGGGTGCTGCCGGGCGCCCTCGCCCAGGGCCGCCCCTCCGTCAGTCCCGACCGCCTGCCGCGGCCTCCGCGCGCGTGAGCTGACGCCGCCCGCGGGCGGCGCTCCGCCCGGCTGCCGAACCGGCTCCGGGTTCACCCCCACGCGACACCTGAACGGGACCCTCCGGGACCGCCGCGCGCGGCACCCCGCCCTCCCGGCCGAGCAGCTTCCCCATGCGCATCATCCTGTCCGTGGCCGCCGCCGCGGCACTCCTGGCCGCCGGCTTCGCCCTCGGCGCCGCCGCCCCCGGCGCCCCGACCCTGCCCGACCGTCTCCGGCAGACCCTCGCGTCCGTCGGGCTCGCCCGAGCCCCGGCCGACGACCACGATCAGCGCTACGCGGCGGCCGCACCGGACCGGCCCAAAGCCGCGCCCGACCCGCACGCGGGCGACGATCACGCCGGCCACGACCACGACCACGCGCACGGCAACGAGCACGGCGACGCGCACGGCGCCGACGAGCCTCACGAGGCGGGCACGATCCGGATGCGGCCCGATCAGGTCGCCGGCCAGGACATCGTCACGCGCAGAGTGGAGGGCGGCACGCTGGCGCGCCACCTCCTCGTCCCCGGCACGATCACGCCCGACACCGACCGGATCGCCCGGGTCCCGGCCCGGGTGGTCGGGACCGTGGCCGAGATGCGCAAGCGCCTCGGCGACGCCGTGCAGGCGAACGAGGTCGTCGCCATCCTCGACAGCCGCGAGGTCGCCGACGCCAAGAGCGAGTACCTCACCGCCCAGGTCCAGGCCGAGCTGCAGACGATCAACTTCGAGCGCCAGCAGAAGCTGCTCGCCTCGCGCAGCGCCTCCGAGGCCGCGTTCGAGACCGCCCGGGCCGCCTATCTGGAGAACCGGCTCCGGGTCGACCTCGCCCGCCAGAAGCTGTCGGCGCTCGGCCTCGACGCCGCCGAGGTGGCGGCCGCCCAGAAGCGCGACGAGGCGACGCCGAACCAGTCGACGCTGCGCCGCTATCCCCTGCGGTCGCCGCTCGCCGGCCGCATCGTCGAGCGCAAGGTCGATGTCGGCACGGCGGTCGGCAAGGAGGGCGATCCGGCCGACCTCTACACGGTGGCGGACCTCTCCACGGTCTGGATCGAGCTGTCGGTGCCGACCGTGGACCTCGCCCAGGTCCGGGAAGGCGCCCGCGTGACGGTCACGCCCGGCCGGACGGGCGAGACGGAGCGCCGGGCGGAGGGCCGCGTGATCTTCGTCAGCCCCTTCCTCAACCCCGACACGCGCTCGGCCCGGGTGGTGGTCGCCCTGCCGAACCCCGACTTCGCGTGGCGGCCCGGCACCTTCGTGACCGCCGAGGTCGAGATCGCGCAGGATTCGGTCCCGGTCCGGATCCCCAAGGCGGCGGTCCAGACCGTCGAGGGCCGGAGCGTCGTCTTCGCGCGCACGGCCGAGGGGTTCGAGAAGCGGCCGGTCACCCTCGGCCGCTCCGACGACGAGGCCTACGAGGTCACCGCCGGGCTCGAGCCCGGCGCCGAGATCGCGGTCGGCAACGCGTTCCTGCTGAAGGCCGAGCTCGGCAAGGCCGACGCCGGCCACGCCCACTGAGGAGACGGACGATGATCAGCCGCATCCTCGCCGTCTCGGTCCGCCAGCGCTGGCTGGTGCTGCTCCTCGTGCTGCTGGCCTCGGCCTTCGGCGCCGCCGCGCTCACGCGGCTGCCCATCGACGCCGTGCCCGACATCACCAACAACCAGGTCCAGATCAACACCCTGGCCCCGTCCCTGTCGCCGGCCGACGTCGAGCGGCAGGTCACCTACCCGGTCGAGACGGCGCTCGCGGGCATCAAGGGCCTCGAGTACACCCGCTCGCTCTCGCGCAACGGCTTCTCGCAGATCACCGCGGTCTTCGCCGAGTCCCTCGACATCTACTTCGCCCGCCAGCAGGTCGCCGAGCGTATCGCCCAGGTGCGGGAGGACCTGCCCTCCGGGGTCGAGCCGCGGATGGGCCCGATCTCCACGGGGCTCGGCGAGATCTACATGTGGTCGGTCCAGTACGCGCCGCTGCCTGAGCGCGCGGCCGTGCCGGCGGGCCGGCCGGGCTGGCAGCCGGACGGGAGCTACCGGACCCCGGAGGGCCAGGCGCTCAGGACGGAACTGGAGCAGGTCGCCTACCTGCGCACGGTGCAGGACTGGATCGTGCGGCCGCAGATCAAGTCCGTCCCGGGCGTCGCCGGCGTCGACGGGATCGGCGGCTTCGAGAAGCAGTACCACGTCCAGCCGGACCCCACGAAGCTCACCGCCCTCGACCTGTCCTTCGCGGACGTCGCCCGGGCGCTCCAGGCCAACAACGCCAACCAGGGCGCCCGCTACCTGGAGGATAACGGCGAGAGCTACGTCGTGCGCGCCGCCGGCCGCCTGGAGAGCCCGGAGGCGATCGCCGACGTCGTCGTGGCGAGCCGCGGCGGCGTGCCGGTGCGGATCCGCGACGTCGCCACGGTGCGGATCGGGCGCGACCTGCGCACCGGCTCGGCGAGCGAGAACGGGCAGGAGACCGTCATCGGCACCGCCCTGATGCGGATCGGCGAGAACAGCCGCACGGTGGCGGCCGCCGTCGATGCCCGCATGGACCAGATCCGGCGGGCCCTGCCCCCCGGCATCGTCGTCCAGACCGTCCTCGACCGGACGCAGCTCGTCGAGGCCACGATCCGCACGGTGGGCAGGAACCTCGCCGAGGGCGCGGCCCTCGTGATCGTCGTCCTGTTCCTGCTGCTCGGCAACATCCGGGCGGCGCTGATCGCCGCGCTGGTCATCCCGGCCGCCATGCTGATGACCGTGACCGGCATGGTCGAGGGGAGGATCTCGGCGAACCTGATGAGCCTCGGGGCGCTGGATTTCGGGCTCATCGTCGACGGGGCGGTGATCATCACCGAGAACGCGCTGCGCCACCTCGCCGAGCGGCAGCACGCCCTCGGGCGGCCGCTCGTGCTGGAGGAGCGCCTGGAGACGGTGCGGGACTCGGCCGAGGAGATGATCGCGCCGTCCCTCTACGGGCAGGCGATCATCATGCTGGTCTACGTCCCGCTCCTGACCTTCACGGGGGTCGAGGGCAAGATGTTCCAGCCGATGGCGCTGACCGTCATCCTCGCCCTGGCGGCGGCCTTCGTGCTGTCGCTGACCTTCGTGCCGGCCCTGATCGCCATCGCGCTGACCGGCCGGGTCACCGAGGCCGAGAACCCTCTCGTCCGGGGCCTGAAGGCGCTCTACCGGCCCGTCCTCGCGGCGGCGATCCGGGCGCCCGCCCCGTTCGTCGGGGCGGCGCTGCTCCTCCTCGCGGGCGCAGGGCTGCTCGCCACCCGGCTCGGGACCGAGTTCATCCCGCAGCTCGACGAGAAGAGCATCGCCCTCAACGCCACACGGATCCCGTCCACCTCTCTCACCCAGTCGCAGGCGATGCAGCTCAAGGTGGAGCGGGCGATCGCCAAGTTCCCGCAGGTCGCCTACGTGTTCTCGAAGACCGGTACCGCCGAGGTCGCCACCGACCCGATGCCGCCGAATTCCTCCGACACCTTCGTGATGCTCAAGCCGCAGGCGGACTGGCCCGACCCGGGCCTGTCGAAGGCCGAACTGCAGGAGCGGATCGAGGCGTCCTTGAGCGAGCTCGCCGGCAACGTCTACGAGTTCTCCCAGCCGATCCAGCTGCGCTTCAACGAGCTGCTCGCCGGGACACGGGGCGACCTCGCCGTGAAGGTGTTCGGCGACGCCTTCGAGCCGATGCTGGAGATCGCCAACAGGATCGCCGCGATCCTGCGCGGGATCCCGGGCGCCGACGACGTGAAGGTCGAGCAGATCACCGGCCTGCCGGTCTTCGAGATCAGGATCGACCGGACCGAGGCGGCCCGGCTCGGCCTCAGCACCGGGGCGATCCAGGACGTGATCGGCGCCGCCATGGGGGGCCGGGACGCCGGGGTCGTGTTCGAGGGCGACCGGCGCGTGCCGATCGTCGTGCGCCTGACCGATCAGGTCCGCGAGGACCGGGAGGCCCTGGAGAACCTGCCGGTCCCCCTGCCCCCGGGCGCGAACGGCAAGGCCGCCTCCGTGCTCCTGCGGCAGGTGGCGCAGTTCTCGGTGAGCGAGGGGCCGAACCAGATCAGCCGCGAGAACGGCCGGCGCCGGGTCGTGGTCACCGCCAATGTCCGCGGGCGCGACATCGGCTCGCTGGTGGCGGAGGCGCAGGCGAAGGTCGCCGCGCAGGTGACCCTGCCGGCGGGCTCGTACGTCACCTGGGGCGGCCAGTTCGAGAACCTCGCCTCGGCTCAGGCGCGGCTCACCGTGGTGGTGCCGGTGTGCTTCTTCCTGATCTTCCTGCTGCTCACCTCGGCGCTGGGCAGCGCGCGTGACGCGCTCCTGGTGTTCAGCGCGGTGCCGCTGGCGCTCACCGGCGGCATCGCGGCCCTGTGGCTGCGGGGGATGCCGCTCTCGGTGCCGGCCGCGGTCGGGTTCATCGCGCTCTCGGGGGTGGCGGTGCTCAACGGCCTCGTGATGCTGACCTTCATCAAGCAGCTCGTCGCCGCGGGCCGGCCGCTGCGGGCGGCGATCCGCGAGGGCGCCCTCACCCGGCTGCGGCCGGTGGCGATGACCGCGCTGGTCGCCTCCCTGGGTTTCGTGCCGATGGCGCTCGCCACCGGCACCGGGGCCGAGGTGCAGCGGCCGCTGGCGACCGTGGTGATCGGCGGCCTGATCAGCGCGACCCTGCTGACCCTGGTGGTGCTGCCGGCGCTCTACGCGCGGTTCGGGCGCGCCGGTCCGGCCGACCGCGCCGCGCCCACGGCGGAGCCGGTGGCGGATCGCGCCGCCTGACGGCGCCCGCGCCGCGGCCGCGCCCGTCGCCGGGCGGGACGGTCGTCAGGCGGGGAGGATGTGCAGCATCCCGCCGACCATGCCGAGGGCGCCGATGCCGATCAGCCCCACGGCGATGTAGAGCCGCATCCGGCTCTCGTCGGCGGCCGACGGCGGCTGGGGGTCTTCGGGCAGGTCGAACCAATCCATCGGGTGAGCGCAGCCGGTCGGGTGGGCGGGAGGCGCCGCCCTAGGCCGGCCGGATGACGACGGGATGACAACGGGATGACGGCGGTATGCCGGCCGCGCAGGCCGCTACGGCTTCACCAGCAGCACGTTCACCGCCTTGGCGAGCACGTGGACGGTGTCGCCTTCCTTGAGGCCCAGCTCCTCCAGCGAGTCGACCGTCATGACCGAGGCCATGCGGTAGGCGGTGCCGACCAGTTCCACCTCGACCTGGGCCATCACGTCCCCGCGCTTGATCGCCGTCACCGTGGCGGGGATGTCGTTGCGCGCGCCGTGTTTCATGGGACCTTCCGGGTTGCGCGGCCCGTCCGGCCGCCGTCCAGGCCTATCGCGGCCGGGGCCTCGGCATCAATCACGACGCCGGGTCCCCGGCCTGGAGACCGCCGGGCAGCGGCCCCGGGCAGGGCCGGATCAGCGACGGCCGGAGGCTCCGGCCGAGCCGCCATCGCTGCCGCCGGGCTGGAATCCGGCCGCGTTCGGCGGCCCCTTCATCCGGCCGTCCTGCTTCGGCATCTCCGAGCCCGGAGATCCGGTCGTCGTGCCCGTCGTCTCGCCTTTGCCCGTCGCGCCCTGGCCCGTCGCGCCCTGGCCCGTGTAGCCGGCCGCGTTGGGCGAACCCTGCATGCGGGTCCCGGTATTCTCCGCGGCCGTGGCGGCCGCGCCTGTCGCCAGGAGGCCGGCGACGGTCAGGCTGATCAGCGTCTTCATGTGCGAATCCTGCAAGCGTTTCCCCAGGCCGCCTCTCCGGGCGTACCGGGGCAACGCGGCCGGCCGGATCCCGTTCACGCCGCCGCGACCGGACCGGCGCGGGCGCCGGGGTTGCGGGACAATACTTGCTGCGATGCGATATTTCTGCATCGAAGACGGGGCGCGAGCCCGTCCCGCGAGGCAATGTATTGATTTATGTACGGAATTGAGCCGCCCGGCACAATTGCATTCCGTCGCAGAATCTGTTCGAATATTCGGACGCGTTGCATTCCATCGTGGTGACTGAATTCGCTTGCGGCCTATCGGGCTCCGCGAGGAGGTCGAACATGTACGCTTTGGCCAAGACCAGAGAGAGAACCGACTGGGAGCTGGTCGTCGTCTTCGGCAGCTGGATCGTCTTCGAGATCGCGATCCTGATGCTGTGCTTGGTGTCGATGTAGGCTTTCTTCGGGACTACGCCCGATCCGTCGCGCCCCGGGCGGTGCCGGATCCCCGGCCCGGTGGCCGATGCTTGGAGATGCGCGGAGACGCTTGAGAAACCCGCGCGTGCCGGGGCATGCTCTGCCGATCGCAGGAGTCGCCGACAGGGTCGGCGCGACGGCAGGGGACGGGTGCATGGCGAAGGCGGTGCGGGCGGGCGGTGATCGCGAGGCGCGTCAGAGACCCCCGGCCGAGGACGTCCACGCCGCGGAACTCGCGCGCCTGCGCGCCGAGGATCCGGCGCCGCGGCCGCCGGGCTGGCAGCTCTCGCTCCAGGCCGTCCGGCGCTTCATCTGCGGCGACGGCGCGACGCCCGCCAAGGTGGTCTGCGCCCCGGCGCTCGTGGAGCGGGCCATGGTCACCCTGGCGACCTCCCGCGCCCTGCTGCTGATCGGCGAGCCCGGGACCGCCAAGAGCCTGCTCTCGGAACTCCTCGCGGCCGCGATCAGCGGGCGCTCGACCCTGACGATCCAGGGTGGCGCGTCGCTGACCGAGGACCAGATCCGCTACGGCTGGAACTACGCGCTGCTCGTCGCCGAGGGGCCGAGCCCGCGCGCCCTGGTGCCGGGCGCCCTCCATACCGGCCTCAGCGAGGGGCGGATCGTCCGCTTCGAGGAGCTGACCCGCTGCCCGCTGGAGGTGCAGGACAGCCTGCTCTCGGTCCTGTCCGACCGGGTGCTCGCGGTGCCCGAACTCACCGGCGCGGACGGGATGGTCTACGCCCGGGAGGGGTTCAACCTGATCGCCACGGCCAATACCCGCGACCGGGGCGTCAACGAGATGTCGGCGGCCCTCAAGCGCCGGTTCGGCTTCGAGACCGTCTTCCCGATCGCCGATCTCGACGCCGAGCTCGCCCTGGTGCAGCGCGAGGCCACCGCCCTGCTGGCCCGCTCCGGCGTGCCCCGCGCCCCGGATCCGGAGGTGCTCGAACTCCTCGTGACCTGCTTCCGGGAGCTGCGCGAGGCCGTGGACACCGAGGGCACCGGCATGGAGCGGCTCTCGTCCGTGATGAGCACCGCGGAGGCGGTCAGCGTCGCCCACGCCATCGGCGTGAAGGGCCATTTCCTGCGCGGCGATGCCGGCCGGCCGGAGGACATCGTCGCCTGCCTCGCCGGCACCGCCGCCAAGGACGACGCCGAGGACCTCGCCCGCCTGCGCCGCTACCTCGACCAGCGCGTCAGCCGCCGCTCCGGCGCAGCGTGGCGGGAGTTCTACGCGGCGCGGCACCTCCTCACCCCGCAATGAACCCCGCAACGAGCGGTCCCGCGCCGGATCCCGGCCGCCTGACCGTCATCGGCGTGCGCCACCATTCCCCGGCCTGCGCCGGGCTCGTCCGGCGCACGATCGCGGCGCTGCGGCCAGCCTGCGTGCTGATCGAGGGGCCGGTCGACTTCAACCCGCACCTGCCCGACCTCGCCCTCGGTCACGACCTGCCGGTGGCGATCTTCTCGTTCCGGGCCGACGCGGCGGGCAGCGCCGCCTCCTACACGCCGTTCTGCGCCTTCTCGCCGGAATGGCAGGCCCTGGAGGCGGGCCGGGCGGTGGGTGCCGAGACGCTGTTCTGCGACCTGCCGGCCTGGGACCCGGCCTTCGGGCGCCGCGCCAACCGCTACGCCGACCCGCACGGGGCGCGTGCCGAGGCGGCCGAGCGGGCGCTGGCCGCCGCCCTCGGCGTCGCCGACCAGGATGCCCTCTGGGACGTCCTCGCCGAGGCGGCGCCCGAGGCGGAGCTGCCGGCCCGGCTCGACCGCTACTTCGCCCTGCTGCGCCCGCCCGGCACGGACGATCCCGCCGAGGAGGCCCGCGAGCGCTTCATGGGCGCCTACGCGGCCCACGCCCTGCGGGCGGCCGGCGACCGGCCGGTCGTCCTCGTCTGCGGCGGCTGGCACGCGGACGCCGTCCGGCGCCACGCCGCGCGCGCGGACGGGACCCGGCCCGAGCCGGCGCCGCCGGAGCCGGACCTGCGCACCGGCAGCTACGTGGTGCCCTACGCCTATCTCCGGCTCGACCGGTTCTCGGGCTACGCGGCCGGCATGCCGGCGCCGGGCTACTACGAGCGCGTGGCCGAGTCGGGCCTCGCCCCCGCGGCCGACTGGGCGATGACGGCGATCACCGCGGCCCTGCGCGAGGCCGGGCAGGTCGTCTCCACCGCCGACCGCGTCGCCTGGCGGGTCCACGCCGAGGCCCTCGCCCGGCTGCGCGCCCATCCCGCGATCCTGCGCGCCGACCTGATCGACGCGGCCCTCGCGGCCCTGGTGAAGGACGCCCTCGACCGCCCGCCCGCCTGGGCGGCCGGCCGCGCCGCGCCCGGCCACCCGGCGCTCGCCGCGATGCTGCGGGCGCTCACCGGCCCGCGCGAGGGACGCCTCGCCCCCGGCACCCGGCAGCCGCCCCTCGTGGCCGACGTCGCCGAGCGCCTGCGCGCCGCCGACCTGGAGCCGGGGCTGGCCCGCCGCAGCGTCGACCTCGACTGGGCCGAGCCCGGTGACCGGGCGCGGGCGAACCTGCTCCACCGGCTGGTCCTGCTCGGGTTGCCGGGGATCGCCCGCGAGGGCCCGGACCGCGCCGGGCCCGGCCTGCCGCGGGAGCGCTTCACGCTCGTGCGCCACCCGCACTGGCTCGGCGCCCTGATCGAGGCCTCGCTCTGGGGCGGGACTCTGGAGATGGCCGCCTCCGCCCGGATCACCGCCCGGGTCGAGGCGGCGCCCGATTCCCTCGGAATTCTCGCCGGAGCCCTGTCCGACGCGCTGTTCGCCGGCCTCACCCTGGAGGGCGAACTGCTCGCCCGCCTGAGCGCGGGCATCGCGGCGGCGCACGACGCTGCCGCCCTGGGCGCCGCCGGGGCCGGGATCGTGCGGCTGTACCGGTTCGGCGACGCCTTCGCGCCGGCGCGGCCGGCCCTGGCCCGCCTCTGCGCCGTCCTGGCGGCCCGGGCGCTCTTCGTCGTCGAGGCCGTCCGGGACCCCCGCGCGGGGCTCGGCGCGATCCCGCTGGTCCTCGCCTGCCGCGACCTGTTCCGCGAGGTCGGCGCGGAGATCCCGGGCCTCGACGACCTGCGCGCCCCGTTCTCCGCCATGCTCGGCCGCCGACTCGCCGATCCGGAGACGCCGCCGGCCCTCGCGGGGGCGGCGCTCGGCTTCCGGGTCGCCTGCGGCGCGGCCGGATCGGACCCGGAGGCCGCCCTGGCCTGGCTGCGCCGCTTCGGCCTGCCCGCGACGCTCGGCGACTTCCTCGCCGGCCTGTTCGCCCTCGCCCGCGAGGAGATCGCCGCCGACGCGACCCTCGCCTCCGTCGAGGGTCTGGTGGCCGCCTGGGGCGACGACGACTTCCTGCGCGCGCTGCCGTCCCTGCGGATGGCCTTCGCGTGGTTCCCGCCCCGGGAGCGCGAGCGCATCGCCGTCGCGATCCTGCGCCGGAGCGGCCTCGGCGAGGCCCGGGCCGAGGTCGAGGCCCTGGCCTGGATGCGCCAGCGCGCCCGCCCGGCCGATCAGGCCGAGGCCCTGGCCCGCGAGGCGCGGGTCGCCGCGCGGCTCGCCCGCCACGGGTTGACCTGAGCCGCGACAAGGAAAATTTTACCGCCGCGCCACGGGGAGAGGACTGCATGCAGCGTTACGAGCTGACAGCGGGAACATCGGCGAAGTTCTGGGAGGCCGGAGCCGAGGACAGCGTTCTCATCGTGAGATTCGGCCGGATCGGCACGCAGGGGCAGTCCAAGACGAAGAGCTTTCCGAGCGCGCAGGCGGCCCAGGTCGAACTCGACCGGCTGGTACGGGAGAAGACCGGCAAGGGCTATCGCCCGGCGGGTGAGGCCGCGCGGGCCGGACCAGATCCGGCCTCCGGAGCGGGCGCCGCGGCGACGGGCAACGCCGCCGCATCCCCGGCGGCCGAAGCTCAGGTCGCCGAGGCCCGATCCGCCGAGGCCCGATCCGCCGAGGTCCGGTCCGCCGAGACCGGGGCCGCCGGGACGTCGCCCGCCCCCGCCGCCGGCGCGGAGGCGCGCCGCGTCCCGATCTTCACCGGTACGCCCCTGCCCACCCGCAGCCGGCCCGGCGCGCCCCTCGACGCCGCCGCCGACTGGGCCGCCTTCGCGGCGCGGATCCGCTCGCTGCTGGAGGCCGCCCCGGACGAGGCGCGCGCGCCGGCCGAGGCCCTCGCCGCCCGGCTCAACGGGGCGCCGCCGGCCCTCGACCCGGACGAGGTCCGCGCCTGGCTGGAGCAACTCGAGGCGGCCTGCCCGGCGCTGAGCCAGCGCCCCTGGGGCGCCAAGCCCGGACCGCAGGGGCCGGCGGCCCGGGCGGCGTTCACGCATCTCGCCCGCTGGCTCGTGGCCCGCTCCGGCACCGGGGGGACGCTCGTAGCCCTGCTCGACCGGCTGCGGCCCCGTCCCTCCGGCCGCTACGGCTCGCTCCCGGTCTCGGCCTGGGACATCCCCACCACCTTGGGTCTCCGGGCGGCCCTGGTCGCCGCCCCCGAGGCGGCGTACGCGGAGGCCCTGGACGCGGCCCTTCGGCTCGCCGCTTCGGACCCGGAGCCCACCCTCGCCCGCTGGCTCGCGGTGATCTTCGCGGACGACCGGCCCGGCGCCGACCACGCCCTCTCCGCCCGCGCGGTGCTGGCGCGCTGCGACCCGCCCGATCCCAAGGCCTACGGCAATTCCCACGTCGCGCTGCCGCTGATCGTCGACCTGCCGCCCGCGCAGGCCGCGCCCTGGTACGCCGCGCCGTATCACCGGGCGACGCTGGCGACCTGCGATGTCGGGGCCGAGGAGGCCGCCGCGACGGTGATCGCCGTCGCCGACGCGGCCGGCGAGCCGGCCACCCCCGGCCTCGTCTGGCTGCTGGAGGGGGCGGTCGGCCCCGAGCGCACGATCGTCGCCCGGGCCCTGCTGGAGACCCGCGCCGCCGACGCCCTCGACGCGCTCCTGCCCTTCGTGGGCACCAAGCTGGTCCGCGACGCCCTCGACGCCGCCGACGCGGCCTTCCCCGACTGGATGCTGCGGGCCTATCTGGGCGCGCTCCAGGGCAAGGGGGAGCCCGCCTACGGCCCCAGGGCCGTGACCCTCGCCGCGCGCCACGGGCACGAGACCGCCCGCGCCTGGGCGGCGGCCGAGGGCGGCCGGGGCGCGGGGCGCCTGGACCGGCTGCTCGCCGCCGGAAGCGCGCCGCAGGCGGCGCCGGAGGCCCTGCCCCCGGTGCTCCGGGACCCGCCCTGGCGGCGGCGCGGGACCGCGCGCGCCCGGTCGGAACGGGCGGTGGCGCCGATCCCGACGCCCTTCGCGCACGGCTTCGACCCCGACGAGGCCCTCGACCGCAGCACCTTCTACTTCGAGGCCGGGACGCTGGTGGAGTCCATGACGGACCTCGCGGCGCGGATCCGCGCCACCGAGGCGGAGGCCCTCTACGACATGCCGATCCCGCCGCCGGCCGAGCCCGTGCCCGCCGCCGACGCGGATCCGGTCACCGCCCTGGCCTGGCTCGACCGCCGGCTCGACCTGGACCGCGACGCGTTCACCGGCTTCTTCTACTTCAACTACGGGCCCTGGTTCCGGATGGTCGGGTGGCAGCCCGAGCCCCTGGCGCTGATGCTGTGGGAGAAGACCGGGCCGCAGCGCGCCCACTACGTCGCGTGGCGGCGCACCATCGCGGTGATGCTGTCGCGCTTCGGCGCGCGGGCCGTGCCCGGCCTCGTCCGCCTCGTCGCGGCGGATCCGGCGCAGCTCCTGCCGGAGGTCGAGCCGGTGGACGCCGCCGACCTCGCCCCGGTCGCCGCCCGGGCCTTCCACCGCACCCGCAAGCTCCGGCCGGCCGCGGCGGCGTGGCTGCGCGCCCATCCCCGCACCGCCGCGCTGCGGCTCCTGCCAGAGACCCTCGGGCCCGCCGGCCCGGACCGCGACGCGGCCGACGCGGCCCTGCGCTTCCTCGCCGCCGAACCCGCGGGGCGCGCCGCCCTCGACGCCGCCGTCGCGGCCTACGCGGAGCGGGATCCCGGCGTGCCCGAAGCGGTGGCCGCCGGCGTCGACAGCGACCCGCTGGAGCAGGTGCCGTCCAAGCCGCCGAAGCTCCCCGACTGGGTGGTCCCCGCCGCCCTGACCCGCCCGGTCCTGCGGAGCGGCGGCGCCCTGCCCGACGCCGCCGTCGCCGCCCTGTGCGAGATGCTCGCCTTCTCCGACCCGCTCGCGCCCTACGCGGGCGTCGCGCAGGTCCGCGCCGCCTGCACGCCGGAGAGCCTCGACGCCTTCGCGGTCGCGCTGTTCCAGTCCTGGATCGCCGCCGGCGCCAAGGCGACGGGAGAGTGGGCGATGCTGGCGCTCGCCCTGATCGGGGGCGACCACGCCGCCCGCGACCTCACCCGGCAGATCCGCGCCTGGGGGCAGGCCAGCCTCAAGCCGCGTGGCAAGGCCGGCATCGCCGTGCTCGCCGGGATCGGCACCGACGTGGCGCTGATGAACCTCAGCGCCATCGCCGAGAAGAGCCCGCTGCTGCAGCTGCGCGAGGCCGCCCGCGCCGCCATCGTCGACGCCGCCGAGGCCCGCGGCCTCGACGAGGTCGACCTCGCCGACCGGCTCTCCCCCGATCTCGGCCTCGACGCGCGCGGCGGGCTCGACCTGTCCTTCGGGGAGCGCCGGTTCCGGGTCGGCTTCGACGAGACCCTGAAGCCTGTCCTGCGCGACGCCGAGGGCCGGCGGCTCGCCGCCCTACCCCGCCCGACCAAGGCGGACGATCCCGAATCCGCCAAGGCGGCGTCCCGGCACTGGGCGGCCCTGCGCAAGGACGCGGAGGCCGCGGCCGGCCTGCAGATCACCCGGCTCGAGGCCATGCTGGCGTCCCAGCGCCGCGTCGCCCCCGGGGTGTTCTGGCCGTTCTTCGCCGCCCACCCGCTGATCCGCCACCTCGCCGGGCGGCTCGTCTGGGGCCTCTACCCGGACGCCGCGCCCGCGACGCCGCCGGGGCACGTCTTCCGCCTCGCGGAGGATCTCTCGCCGACCGACGCCGCGGACGACGCCCTCGCCCTCGACGTCGCGGCGGCCGAGGGTGTGGTCGGCCTCGCCCACCCCCTCCACCTCGACCCGGAGGAACGGACCGCCTGGAGCGGCCTGTTCGCCGATTACGAGATCGCCCAGCCGTTCCCACAGATCGCCCGCGAGACCTTCGCGTTCACCGAGGCCGAGCGGGGCGCCGCCGAGACCCACCGCTTCGACGGGGTCCGGGTGGGCGGCCGCCGCCTGCGGGGGCTGCGGCCCCAGGGCTGGTCGACCGACACGGGGAGCGAGCACGTCCATGCGGTGCAGCGTCCGGTCGCGCTGCCCGACGGCACCCGCCTCGTCGCGGTCCTCCGATTCGAGGACGGGTTCTGGCACCGGCCCGGCCCGGAGGGCGACGGGATCCAGACGCTGCGGACCCTGACCCTGTCCGACACCGGCTGGCGCGCCGCGGCGGCCCACCGGTTCGGCGACCTCGACCCGGTGACCGCGAGCGAGGTCCTGCGGACGCCGAGCCTGCTCGCCGCCGCCGGCGACGCGTGAGAGGGAGACAGGCCATGGAACGCTACGAGCTGGTCGAGGGCAGCGCGGCCAAGTTCTGGGAGGTCGGCGTCTCCGGCCCGACGCTCACCGTCCGCTTCGGGCGCCTCGGCACCCAGGGCCAGAGCAAGGACAAGACCTGCGCCGACGCGGCCGCGGCCGTGAAGGAGAAGGACAAGCTCGTCCGCGAGAAGACCGCCAAGGGCTACGTCCGCGCCGACGGCGCGGCGCCCGCCCCGGCGCCCGCCCCGGCACCGACCGCCGCCGCCCGGAAGCCCGCCCCGGTGCAGGCGTCCGGGCCGGTCGGCGAGACGCTTGTCGAGCCAGCCGCGGAGCGAGCCGCGGAGCCGGCGGCCGCCCCGCCGCCGGCCGAGGCTCCGCCGGAGCACGTCCCGCCCCCCGCCCCGGCCGCGGTCTTCGCGGCGGTGCCGCTGCCGACCCGCCTGTGCCCCGGTCCGCGCCCGGACGCGGCGGAGGCCTGGCGGGCGATCGCGGCGCCGTTGGCGGCCGCGCTCGGCGATGCCGAGGCCGCGCGCCTCGCCGGAGCGCCGCCGGACCGGGACGGCCTTGCCGCCTGGCTGGACGCGATCGTCGACGCCGCGGAGGCGCGCCGACAGGGGAATCCGTCCCGGGCCGCCACCGGCGACGCCGTCCTTCGAGGGGCACTGGAGGCGGTCCTGCGCTACGCCGTGGCCGAGGGCGGGACGGAGACCGTCGCCCGGCTGGCCGATCGCCGCCGCCCGACCCCGAAGACGCCTCGCGCCTACCAGCGCCTGTCCTGGGCCGAGCCGCTCCACCTCGCCCTGCGGGCCGCCCTCGTGCACGCCCCGGAGGCCGATTACGACGCCGCGGTCGCGCTCCTGAACGCCCGGATCGCCGAGGACCACGACTGGCCGGCGGCCTGCGCCTTCGCGTTCATCCTGGCCGACGACCGGGCCGCCCCGCACCCGCTCCAGCCCGTCGCGGTGGTCGAGGCCGCCGCGTCGGCGGGGATAGACGTCACGGCCGATACGGCCTACCTGCCGCTGCTGGCTGACGCGCCGCCGGAAGCGGTCGCGCGCTGGCGCGCCAAGCGCAGCTACCACCTCTACTTCGTCTACTGCGCCCTCGACGCGGCCGAGGCGGCCGCGACCCTGCTGGCGGTGGCCCGCGCCGCCGGGCAGCCGGCCCTGCCGGCCCTCGACTGGCTGCTGCACTACGCCCTTGACGAGCAGCGTCGCACGGTCGCCCTGGCGATCCTGTCGACGGGCGAGGCCGGGGCGCTCCCGGCCCTGCTGCCCCACCTCCACGAGAAGCCCGTCGCGGCCGCCCTCGACGCGGCGCTGGAGGCCGATCCCGCCGCGATCCTGCCCCGCTGCCTCGCGGCCCTCGCGGGCGGCCGGTCCGAGCCCGCCCTGCGCGCCCGGGTGAACCGGGCGCTCGACGCCCACGGGCTCGACCGGGTCCGCGGCTGGCTCGCGGCGTCGGGCGGGCGCGGGGCCGGCATCCTCGACGCCCTGGCGGAAGCCCGCGCGGTGCCCCTCGCGGAGCCCGCCGCCTGGCCGCGGGTGCTGCGCGACCCGCCCTGGCGGGCCAAGGCCCGGACCCGGGACGACCTCGTCCTCGCCCTCGCGCCGCTGCCGACGCCGTTCGCCCACGCAGTGCCCGAGGTCGCGCCGAGCTACTGGCGCGCGCGGAACGCCGTCACCCTCGACGGCCCGGAGGCGCTGCGGGCCTTCGTGGCGGCCGCCGAGCTTTCCCATCCAACGCAGGGCTGGAGCCGGATCCCGCCCCCGCTCTCCGAGCCGCCGCGCGACGATCCGCCGGCCCTGATCGCCTGGGTCGCCGGCCGCGTCGCCCAGATCGACGAGGCCTGCCATTACTGGGCGAACTCGCCCTATCGCCAGCTGGTCGGCAGCCTGGAGCGGCAGCCCGAGCCCCTGGCGCTCGCCCTCTGGGCCCAGTCGCGCGTCGTCGCGGGATGCTTCCACGTCTCGCAGTGGCCGGAGATCGTGTGGGCGATGCTGTCGCGGTTCGGCGAGCGGGCGATGCCGGGCCTCGTCGGGCTGGTCGAGGCCGATCCGGTCGGGCTCCTGCCGGCGGTCCTGGCGGTGGACGATGCCCGCCTCGCCGGGCCCGCCGCCCGCGCCCTCACGAAGCTCAAGAAGGCCCGCGAGCCGGCCCTGGCCTGGCTGCGCCGCCATCCCGAGACCGCCCTCACCCGCCTCTTGCCCGACGCCGTGGGCCGGCCCGGGGCGCTGCGCGACGCCGGCGAGCACGCCCTGCGCGTGCTGGCTCAGGACCAGGCGGACGGCCGCGCCATCATCGCTTCCGTGGTCGCGCGCTACGCGGACCAGGCACCGGACGTGACCGAGGCGGTCGCGCAGGTGCTCGACCGCGATCCCCTCGCCCGCGTCCCCGCCAAGGTCGGCAAGCCGCCCGCCTGGGTCGTGCCGTCCATGCTGACCCGGCCGCGTCTGCGGGACGGGACCGCCCTGCCGGACGCGGCGATCCTTACCCTGTGCGAGATGCTGTCCTTCACCAACCCGGACGCCGTCTACGCCGGCGTGCCGATGGTCCGCGAGGTCTGCACCGAGGCGAGCCTCGCGGCCTTCGCGTGGGACCTGTTCTCCGCCTGGATCGCCGCCGGGACGCCCTCCAAGGACGGCTGGGCCCTGCGCGCGCTGGGCTGGTTCGGTACCGACGCCACCGCCCGCGACCTGACCCGCCTGATCCGCCGCTGGCCCGGCGAGGCCGCCCACGCCCGCGCGGTCACCGGACTCGACGTGCTGGTCGACATCGGCACCGACGTCGCGCTGATGAACCTCAACGGCATCGCCGAGAAGCTGAAGTTCAAGGGGCTCCAGGAGAAGGCCCGGCAGAAGATCGCCCAGCTCGCCGAGGCCCGCGGCCTCACCCCCGAGGAGCTGGCCGACCGGCTCGCCCCCGACCTCGACCTCGACGAGCGCGGCGGCCTCGACCTCGATTTCGGCCCCCGCGGGTTCCGGGTCGGGTTCGACGAGACCCTCAAGCCCTGGGTCCGGGACGCCGCCGGCCAGAGGCTCAAGGACCTGCCCAAGCCCGCCAAGGCCGACGAGGCCGGGAAGGCCGCGGCGGCGGTGGCCCGCTGGGGCGCCCTGAAGAAGGACGCGCGGGCCGTGGCGAGCCTGCAGGTGGCCCGCCTGGAGGCGATGCTCGCCGGCGCCCGCCGGGTCCAGCCGACGGTGTTCGGCCCCTGCTTCGCCGCGCACCCGCTCGTGCGCCACCTCGCCCAGCGCCTCGTCTGGGCCACCTTCGCGGATGCCGACCCGCGGACCGGTCCGGGCCTGACCTTCCGGGTGGCCGAGGACCTGACCTTCACGGATGCCGACGACGCGCCGCTCGACCTCGACCTGACCGGGGCGGCCCCGGGCCTGATCGGCCTCGTCCATCCCCTGCAACTCGACGCCGGGGCGCTGGCGGCCTGGGGGGCGCTGTTCGGCGACTACGAGATCGTCCAGCCCTTCCCGCAGCTCGCCCGCGAGACCTACGCCTTCACGGAGGCCGAGGCCGCCGCATCGACCACGAGCCGCTTCGCCGGGACCGTCGTGGAGGCCAACCGCCTGCGCGGCATGGCCGCCCGGGGCTGGCCCCTCGGGGCGCCCCAGGATGCCGGGGTGGTGTGGTGGATCGAGCGCGCCGTGACCTTCCCGGGCGGCGCGGCCGGCCAGGCGTCGCTGACTTTCTCGGAGGGCCTGTTCACCGGCGCGGTGGAGTTCGAGGACCGGGAGCAGACCCTCGGCGACCTGACCCTCGGCTCGCCCTGGAGCAGCCGGTCGGATCCGGGCCAGCGCACCTTCGGCGAGCTCGCGCCGGTGACGGCGAGCGAGCTCCTGCGCGGACCGAGCCTCCTCGCCGGGACGCGGCTGCGGTGAGCCTCGACCCGGTCACGCGCTGGCGGCTCATCCTGGGCGAGGCGGCGGATTCCGCCTGCGCGGGGGCCGGCTGCGCCCTCTCGGGCGATGCGGCCGCCATGGATCAGGCGCTCGACTGGCTCTACGGCCGCGACGCCGAGGGCGCGTCGCGGGGGGAGCGCCGCCAGGGCGGCCGCGAGGGCTCGACCCTGACGGTGCCGGGCTGGATCAACGCGGTCCACACGCTCTTCCCCCGCGAGACGATCGAGCGGCTGGAGCGCGACGCGATCGAGCTCTACGCCATCGACGACGTGGTCACGAACCCCGAGGTGTTGTCCCGGGTCGAGCCGAACGAGACGCTGCTGAAGGCGGTCCTGCGCACCAAGCACCTGATGGCGCCCGACGTGCTGGTGATGGCCCGCAGGCTCGTGCAGGAGGTGGTGCGGCAGCTGATGGAGCGGCTGGCGCGGGACCTCGCGGTGGCGTTCTCGGGGGTGCTCGACCGGCGGCGCCACACCCGCCTGCCCGGCGCCCGCGACCTCGACCTGAACCGGACGATCCGCGACAACCTGCGCCACTACGATCCCGAGAGCCGGCGGATCACCGTCGAGCGGCTGCACTTCTTCGCCCGGAACCGGCGGCAGATGCGGCCCTGGCAGGTGATCCTGCTCGTCGACCAGAGCGGGTCGATGCTCGATTCGGTGATCCACGCCTCGGTGATGGCCGCCTGCCTGTGGAAGCTCCCCGGCATCCGCACCCACTTGGTCGCCTTCGACACGGCGGTGGTGGACCTGACCCGCGACTGCGACGACGCCTGCGAGCTGCTCATGAAGGTCCAGCTCGGCGGCGGCACCGATATCGGGGGCGCCGTGCGCTACGCGGCCGGCCTGATCACCGCGCCGGAGCGGGCGATCGTGGTCCTGGTCTCCGACTTCTACGAGGGCGCGAGCGAGGCCGCCCTGGTCGAGCAGGTGCGGGCGCTCTCCGGCCAGCGGACCCGCGTGCTGGGCCTCGCGGCCCTCGATTCGGAGGCGCGGCCCGCCTACGACCGGGCGATGGCCCAGCGGCTCGTAGCGGCCGGCGCCGAGATCGGCGCGATGACGCCCGGCGAGCTCGCCGGCTGGCTCGCCGCCGCGATCCGGGCCTGAGCGGCGCCGATGGCCCGCCCCGACCTCCGCGCGCTCACGGATGACGGCCTGATCCAGCTCGCTAATGCCGGGCTGGTGAAGCGGGCGCTGCGCGAGGTGGCCGCCGGCCAGGGGCCGGACCTCGCGGAGGCCGGGGACGGCACCGTCGAGGCGCGCTTCGCCGACGGCACGGTCACGCGGCTCGGCCCCGGCCGGCCTCCCGGCGAGGCCAGCTGCACCTGCCCGGCGAGCGGGATGTGCCGGCACCGGGTCGCCCTCGTCGTCGCCTACCGGGCCGCCCCGGTCGCGGACGGGCCGGCCGACGGGACCGGCGATGGGGCCGGCGATGGAGATCCCGAGGGTGCGGCGGTGCCGGCCGCGGCGCCGGTCGCCTGGGATCCCGGCACCCTCGACGGCGCGGCCTTCGAGGCGGGGCTCGGCGGCGCGGCGGCGGCGGAGCTGCGGCGCCTCCTGGCGGGTGGGATCACGGTCGGGCTGGAGCGGGGCGCCGTCCCGGCCGCGCGGCTCCCGACCGCGACCGTGCGCTTCCTCGTGCCCGACGCTGTCGGCTACGCCCGCTGCGACTGCGCGGCCGGGGGCGGCTGCGCCCACGTCGCCCTGGCGATCCGCGCCTTCCGGGAGGCCGCGGGCGCCGCCGAGATCCGCCTGGGCGGCGCGGCCCTGGCCGGAGCGGAGGCGAAGCCGGCGGAGACGGACCTCGCGGAGGCCGCCGACCGGGTGGTCGCCGGCCTGCTGGAGGCCGGGGTCGTGTCCGGACCGGAGGCGCACGGCGCGGCCCTCGTCCGGCTCCGGCGGGCGGCCGAGAGGTGGGGCGCCACGCAGCTCCTGCTGGCGGAGGCGGATCTCGACGGGCAGGTCGCGGCCTATGCCGGGCGCCACGCCGCCTACGACGCGGCCGTCGTCCTGGCGCTCGCCACGGAGCTCCTCGGCCGCGTCCGGGGCGGGGAGGCCGCCCTCGGCCTCGGCCAGCCCTACGAGACCGCCATGGGCAAGACCCGCCTCGTCTCCCTGGGCGCCCGGCTCCTCGCCCGCGGGCGCGGCGCCACCGCCCGGGTGGCGCTGGCCGACACCGATACCGGCGCGCTCTTGGCGCTGGAGCGCGCGTTCGCGCCGGGCGAGGCCGAGGCGGATATCGCGGCCGGCCTGCCCGGGCGCCTCCTGAGCCCGGGCCTGTCCGTCTCGGGCACCGGCCAGGGCCAGATCCTGACCAGCGTCGCGCGGCGCCGGGCCGACGGGCTCCTCGCCCTCGGCCAGGGCGCGCGGGGCCGCACGGCGCTGCTGCCGCGGGACGCCCTGGTGGCCCTGCCGGCCCCCCTGGCGGCGCGGGACGTCCCGTCGATCCTGCGCCGCCTCGCCGACCGGCCGCCCGTCTTCCTGCGCCCGCGCGACCGGCTGGAGGCCTTCCACGTCTTCCCCGTCGAGGTGGTCCTGGGACAGGCCTGGGCGCCCGGCGCCCAGATGTGGCAGGCCGCCGTCGCGCTGCCGGGGGCGGGCGGCACGCTGCATCTCGCCCGCGCCTACGACCCCGCCGCGCCGCACGCCCTGGACGCCCTCGCGGGCGCCTGCGCGGGGCGCTGGGGACCCGTGCGGCAGGTCGCCGGCCCGGTGCGGATCGCGGACGGCGCCCTGGTCTGCGATCCCTGGTCGGTGTCGGTCGACCGGCTCGTCGTGCCCGACCTCGCCGCCCCCGACGGCGCCGGCCACCCGATCCCGCCGGCGCCGGACCTGGGGCCGGCCACGCTCCTCGACGAGGCGGCCGCGCTCCTGGCGAGCGCCCTCCATGCGGGGCGGCGGGCCTTCGCGGCCAGCGCCCGCGCCGGCGGGGCCGACCTAGTCGCACGCCTCGCCGCGACCGGCTATCCGGCCACCGCCGCGCGGCTCTCCGCCTTCCTCTCCGCCACCCTGGCGGCTCCGGGCGCGCAGTCCGAGCCCTTCGCCCGGGCCGCCCTCTGGGTCGCCGCTATGCGCGACGATCCCGGGCCGGAAGAGGCCTGATGAGGCCCGATCACGGAATCGTGCGCGCGCGGTTGCCCCCTCGGTCCCGCTGGGGCAGGTTGCCGCGGCTTCGGGCGCCGCGATTCGCCGGCCGGCCCGTCCCGGTCGTTTCGCGAGGAGCCCGGATGCGAGGACCCGTCGACCGTCGCGCGCGCGCGACGCATCCCTGCCCGGCCGCGCGGGCCGGCGCGGTGGCATGAGGGTCATCCGCGCGGCGCGCCTCCACCTGCGGGACGCCACCTCCGACAAGGTCTACGACGTCGACCTGATCGAGAACGAGGCCCTCGGGACGCCCGAGCGCTACTTCGTCAACACGCGTTACGGCCGGCGCGGCGCGACCCTGCGCGAGGGCTCCAAGACGCCCCAGCCCGTGACCGCCGAGGCGGCCGCCCGGGTGTTCGACAGCGTGGTCGTCTCCAAGATCAACGGCGGTTACCGGCGGGTCGACGGCCCGGAGACCGCCGCACCCGAGGCGACGCCCGACGGGCGCGATGGCGTGCTGCGGGCGCGGCTCTCCGCCTGCCTGCGCGAGAGCTGGGCCGAGCGTGACCGCGACCGCCTGCTCTGGCGCATCGGCGAGTTGCGGCTGGCCGCGACCACCCCGGACCTGATCGCCCTGGCGCAGGGCCTCGGCCCGGCGCGGGCGAGCTACGCCCTGGTCTGGGCGCTCGCCCGGGCGGCGGGCGCACAGGCCGGTCCGGCGCTCGCGGCGATCGCCGCCGAGGCGCCCGGCAGCGTGGTCCGCGACCTCGCCCGCTTCGCACTCACCGCCCCGCTCACCGGGCCCTACCGGCCGCCGGAGGCCGAGCCGGACCTGCCCGGCATGGTCGCCCGGCCGGCCGAGGCGGGCGACGTCGACGGGTTGTGCGGGGCGCTGGACGGCCTTGCCCGGCACGATCCGGGCCGGGTCGGGCCGGCCCTGGTGGCGCTCTGCCGCCGGGCGCAGGCGGCGCCCGGCTTGCACGCGACGCTCTGCGCCGCCCTGCTCCGGCTGCCGGCGCGGCCGCCCTACCTGATCGGCCTGCGGCGCCTCTTCAAGCACGCCGAGATGGCCGACGACGCCGCCCTGTTCGGCGCGACCGCCCAGCGCTTCGAGACCGCGCAGGCGATGTACCAAGCCGGCCGGAGCCACGCCTACGTCCCCGACCTCCGGCGCTACGTCGCGGTAGACGCGGCGCGCCAGGGGCCGGAGGCGCGGCTCGGCCTGTCCACCGCCACCCGCGCCTACATGAAGCGGCGGATCTGGCGCGCCCTGCGCAAGCGCGGCGCCGTCGGGGACCCGGCCTTCGCGTCGCTGGCTTCGGGCTTCCTGCTGGCGCTCGGGCCGGAGGACCTCGACCCGCCGGCGCGCTGGACCGCCTGGGGGCGGCAGCCGGACGGGACCTGGGGCCGGCAGGCCCGGGCACGGGGGCCGCTCGCCCGCAACTGGACCGCGAGCCAGCTCCTGTACCGTCACGCCCCGGAGGCCCGGCCGCGGACGGGATCGCTGACCTTCCTGGAGACCGGCGCCGTCGATCCCGACCGGCGCGACGAGGCCTTCCCCGACCTCTGGAGCGCCCGGCCGGACCTGGCGCTCCGCCTCGCCGCGGAGGGGCGGATCGAGCCGGTGGCGCGGCTGGGCCTGCGGGTGCTGCGCGCGGACCCGCGGGCCTGCGCGGCCCTGACGGCCAGCGAGATCGGGCGCCTGCTGGCCGCCCCGCACGACGCCGTGCGGACCTTCGCGTTCCGGACCGCCCAGGCGCGTCTCGCCGCCGGGATCGCCGAGCCTGCCGAACTCGCCGCCCTGGTGGCGGCGCTGCTCGCGAGCCCGGAGCCGGAGGCGCGGGCGCTGGCCCTGCGGCGCCTCGAGGCGGGGGCGCCGATCGTCTGGTCGGATCCCGACCTCGCCGCCGCGCTGCTCACGAGCCCGGAGCCGGACGTCCAGGCGGCCCTCCCCGGCCTCGCCGGGGCGCGGGCGCTGCCCACCGGGCTCGCGGCGCCCCTGGTGGCGCGGCTGGTGGCGTGGCTGCGGGCGATGCCGCCGGAGCCCGACGCGGCCGCGACGGCCGCGATCCGGGGTCTGCGCGCCGCCCTGCCCTTCCTGTGGCCGGACCGCGACCTGCCGGTCGCGTCCGAGACCGCCGCCGCCCTGATCGCCCACCCGTCCGCCGCGGTCCGGTCCGCCGGCCTCGCCCTCCTGGCGCAGTCCGAGGCCGGGGCCGCCGGCCTGCCGCCGGAGAGCTGGGACGCGCTGATCGGCGCGGAATCCGAGGACATCCGGATCGCCGCCCTCGTCCTGCTGGCGCGCCTCGACGACGCGCGGCTCGGGCTCTACGCGGACCGGATCGTCGCCTTCGCCAGCGGGCCCGACAGCGCCGTCCGGCGGGCTGCCCGGCCCCTTGTGGCGCGCCTCGCGGCGGCGGATCCGGGCCTCGCTCCCCGCCTCGCCCGGGAGCTGATCGGCAGCCTGTTCCGCGCGGCGCCCGACGACGCCTACGCCGCCGACACCGTGGCCCTGCTGCGCGAGGCCCTGCCTGGGGAATGCGCCGCCCTCGACGACGGCACCCTGTGGCGCCTGCTGCAGGCGCGCGCGGACGGCGCCCGCCGCCTCGGCGCCGCCCTCCTGCCCGACCGGCGCGCCGAGGCCCTCAGTGTCCGCCAGATCGCCCGCCTCGGCGGCCACCCCTACCGATCGGTGCGGGACTGGGCGATGGCGGCCTTCGCGGCCGACCCGGCCCGGTTCCAGGCCGCGGCGGCCGAGGCCGTCCTCCTGGTCGAGAGCGACTGGCCCGACACCCTCGCCTTCGCCCGCGGCCTGTTCGACGCGTGGCCGGAGACCGCCTGGACGCCCGAGGCGCTCGCCGTCGTCACCGACAGCGTCAAGCCGGAGGTCCTGGCCCTCGCCCGCCACCTCCTGCGCAGCCGGCTCCGGCCCGAGGACGCGGAGGCGCAGGTCCTGCGCCTCCTGGAACACCCCGCCCCGTCGATGCACCTCCTGCTCACCGAACTCCTCACCGAGCAGGCCGTGGCGAGCGAGGCGGCCTTCGCGCGGCTGATCCCCCTCGCCCGCATCGTGATGCTGCAGGTGCTGCGCGGCCGGGTCGCCAAGGACCGGATGGCCGCCTTCCTCCGGGCCGAGGCCCTGCGCAGCCGCGCCCGCGCCGAGGCGCTGCTGCCGCTCTTCGCCGACCTGACCCTGAGTGGCACGGCCCGGGACCGCAGCGCCGCGATCCTGGCCCTGCGCGACGTCGCCGACGCGCATCCCGATCTCGCCGTGCCCCTCGTCCGGCGCCCGCCGGAGGCGCGGGGACCCGTCTCCGTCTCGGAAGAGGCCCGATGAACTTCGTCCATCGCTACCTCGGCGAGAGCCGGGCCGTCTCGGACGCGGACGCGACCCGGCTCGGCTTCGTCCCCGACACCCTGCGCGAGCCGACCTACTTCGCCGGGACGGTGGCGCGGCACCTGCCGTTCCGGGAGGCGATCTCCGCCCTGCACCACGTCGTCGTGTCGGACCTGCGCTTCAAGCCGAAGGACCGCACCGCCTACTTCGCGTGGCTCCAGGCCCACGAGCAGGAACTCCTGGCCGAGGCCCTCGCCGAGAAGGACAGCCTGCGCGCCGAGATCGAGGCGCTGCGCGCCGAGTCCCGGGACATCGCGGCCCGCTCCGACGCGGTGATGCGGTCGTTCTACGACGCGCGGAAGCGGTACTTCGACTATCTCTACCGGGAGAACCTCGACGCCTGGATCGTGCTCGACCCGGTCATCACGGTCCATCCGGACGAGATCTTCTTCGAGGCGTTCAGCCTCGACGAATCGAGCTACGGGCGCCTGTCCTGCGACCACGACACGTTCGCGCGCATCGGCGACATGGCCTGCGGCACGACCAACATCGACTACAGCCACGCCCTCTACGACGAGTTCCAGAAGATCCGCAGCTACCGCGACACCGAGCTGGCGATCGACCCGACCGGCTTCGCGGTCCAGACCTCCGGCGAGGCCGCCTATCGCGAGGACAAGATCGACCTGCCCGATTCCTGGATGCGGGGCTTCCTGCAGGTGTCGAGCGCCATGGCGCAGCCTGCCCACGTGGTGGACCTGCACCCGGTCGACATGCACGCGATCCTGACCCGCCTCGCCGCGCGCCGGGAGCGCCACGGCCCGCGCTCCCTGCGGTTCCTGCTCGAGCCCGGCCGGCCGGTCAGCGTGCTGATCGAGCCCTGGAACGAGCGGCTGACCTTCCGGCGCTCGATCTACCGCGGGGGCGCGGCCGCGGAGATCCGCCTGTGGGGCCGGCGGCGGCTCGCGATCCTGGCCCGGACCCTGCCGCTCGCCCGGTCGGTGCGGCTGCACCTCCTCGGCACCGGGCTCCCCGCCTTCGCGGTGGTGGATTTCGGCGGCCTGCGCTTCACGCTCGGCCTGTCGGGCTGGACCGCCAACGACTGGTCCCGGGCCGGGCAGTTCGACCTGCTCGCGCCCCGGGCCGACGTCGACGCCGACACCGCCGCCCGGGTCTTCGCGGCGCTCCGGCGCCATCACGCCGCCGACACCGGGCAACTCGCCGCCGAGACCGGCCTCGACCGGTCGACCGTGGAGGCGGCGCTCGGCGGCTACGTGCAGGCGGGCCGCGCCATGTTCGACCTCGACAAGCGGGTCTACCGCCTGCGGGAGCTGACCCGGGAGCCGCTGGCGCCGGGCGCCCTGCGCTTCGCCTCCGAGCAGGAGGCCAAGGCCGACCGGTTCCTGGCGGCCGGACTGGTCACCCTCGGGCCCGTCGAGCAGGCCGGCGACAGGCGGCGCCTGAGCGGGACCGTGCTGGACGACGGCCGGAGCCTGACGCCCGCGGTGGAGCTCGATTCCGACGACCGCATGGTCGGCGGCAGCTGCCAGTGCGGGTTCTACACCCACAACCGGCTGACCCGGGGCCCCTGCGAGCACATGCTGGCCGTGCGCCGCCTCGTCCACGCCCAGGTCGAGGGCAAGCCGGTGCGGTGGCAGGCGTGAGACGGACCCGATTGATGCGCCCGCGCGCCTGGCCTATCCTCCCCGCGACGAGGGGCGTCGGCCGGGGCGGACCTTGCATTTCGGGCGGCGATTCGCCGTCCCTGCACCCTGCCCGGCAAAGCGTCACTGGCCCGCTCTTCACTGGGCCGGCACTGACCACCGGTGCGCGTTCGCGGTTTGGGTTCGCTGAACCCAAACGCGCACCGGTGGTCGTGCCGGCGTCGAGTGGACCGGGCCAGTCCCGAGACTTGACGAAGGCATCCCGGCCGACGTCCCCCGTCACGCCTCCTGCCTGCGCCGGAGGTCGCCGATGAGCCAGCAGCCCGGCAGCCTGACCCGCCAGCAGCTCTACGACCGGATCCGCGAGAGCTCGAAGGACGAGGTCATCCTCGAGGAGATGATCCGGCTCGGCTTCTGGCCGGACGGGGAAGCGCAACCCAACCCGCCGGACGACCTGATCCGCCGCCGCGGCGAGATCGCCCGCGCCCTCGCCGACCTGCACCGGCGGGAGGCGGCGTGGCGCGACCCGGAGGCCGCCCTCAAGGAGATGCATCGCCGCCGCAAGAAGGCGGCGCTGGAGCGGCGGCGCGAGACGCGGCTGCGCAACGCCCGCGACCGCCACGCGCGGGCGCAGGCATGGCACGCGCGCCGGGAGGCGGAGATCCTCCATCTCGGCGACGGCGTCTCGGCCGGCCTCGCGCACGCGGACGCTCCGGGGCGGGGGCCCGCCCCCGGTCTCCCGCCCTTGGCGAGCCCGAAGGCGCTGGCCGAGGCCATGGGGATCGGCCTCGGCGAGCTGCGCTTCCTCGCCTACGACCGGGCGCTCAGCGCGGTGAGCCATTACCGGCACTTCACCATCCCCAAGAAGGCGGGCGGCCTGCGCCGCATCTCGGCGCCGATGCCGCGCCTGAAGCGGGCGCAGTACTGGATCCTCGACGCGCTCCTCGCCCGCGTCCCCGTGCACGCGGCGGCCCACGGCTTCGTGCCCGGCCGCTCGATCGTCACCAACGCCGCCGCCCATGTCAGGCGGGACGTCGTGGTCAATCTCGACCTCAAGGACTTCTTCCCGAGCCTCGACTACCGGCGGATCAAGGGGAAGTTCCGGGGCCTGGGCTACGCCGAGCCGGTGGCGACCGTGCTGGCGCTGCTCTGCACCGAGCCGGACGTGGACGCGGTCGAGATCGACGGCGCCCGCCTCTACGCCGCCCGTGGGCCCCGCCGGCTGCCGCAGGGCGCGCCGACGAGCCCCGCGCTCACCAACCTCGTCTGCACCCGGCTCGACGCCCGGCTCGCCGGCCTCGCCGGCAGCCTCGGTTTCACCTACACGCGCTACGCCGACGACCTGACCTTCTCGGCCTCCGGCGAGGCCGCCGGGAAGGTCGGCGCGCTGCTCAAATACGTCCACGCCATCGTTGCCGGGGAGGGCTTCACCGTCCATCCGGACAAGACCCGCGTGATGCGCCGCGGCCGGCACCAGGAGGTGACCGGGCTCACCGTCAACGAGCGGGTCGGCGTGCCCCGCGAGACCCTGCGCCGCTTCCGCGCCCTCCTGCACGGGCTCGAGCGGCACGGGCCGGCCGGGCGCCGCTGGGGCGCGGCCGGCGAGGCGGGCGTGCTCCGCGCCGCGGTCGGCTTCGCCCAGTTCGTCCGGATGGTCACGCCGGAGACAGGCGCGCCGCTTGTCGCGCAGGCCCGCGCCCTCGCGGACCGCCATTCGGCCCCGGCGACGGCGCCCCGGCAGCCGGACTTCCGCGCCCGGTCCGCGCGGGGCGAGGTGCCCCTCGCCCGCTGGTGGGTGCCGGCCCCCCGCCCCGCGCCCGAGCCGGACCCGATCCTGGCCGAGGCCGAGGCGGCCGCCGCCCGGGAGGCGGCCGAGATCGCGGCCCGCGCGGCCGCGCCGATGCCGGGCCGCAGCGGCGTGCCGGCCTCGGGGCGCCCGCGCCTCGGCGCCCCGGAACCGGCCTCCCGCGCGGAGGCCGCGCCGGACGCGGGCGCCGAGCCCGACGACGCCCCGATGAAGCCCTGGAAGGTCGTCCTGGGGATCTTCGTCCTGTTCCAGGCGGCCGCCCTGCTGCACCCGGCGCTCGGGCTTCTGGTCCTCGCGGTGGCCCTGCTCCTCGGCCTGCGACGCCTGCTGCGCCGCTGGCGACGGCGCCGATGAGCCCGGCCCGGAGCCTCCCGGCCGGGCACCTCCGGACCAGCCTCGCCGCGCTCTTCGCCCTGGCCCCGGTCCTCTCGCTCGGACCGGGGGCGTCCCGGGCCGACGAGGCGCCCGCCGCACCCGTCTTCAACAAGGCCGAGGCTGCGGAGATCGCGGCGCCGCTGCGGCAGGACCCGGCCTTGCTGCGCAGCTTCGGCACCTGCCCGGCCGACACCTTCGCGCGGGAGCGCCCGCTCTGGCGGTGGGCGTTCGCGCCCCGCCGGCCCACCGAGCGCCGCTGCGCGCGCGAGCCCGCTTCCTGCTACGCGCTCTGCACCCGGTGGTCGAACGCGCCGGCCTGCTTCGATCTCGCCCTCGCCCTGGAGCACCACTCCCTCGACGTCGCCGACATCCTCGACAAGGAGCGGCTCTACGCCCTCGCCTGCGCGGGCGGGTTCCCGGCGGGCTGCACCAACCGGGCGGCCGGGATCCGGAACGGCGGCTACGCGGAGGATCCCTTCCGCGACGCGCCGCGCGCCGACACGGATGCCTGCCTCGCCCGGAGCTTCCGCCTCGATTGCGACCGGCGCGGCGCCTGGGGCTGCGCCATGCTCGGCCAAGCCTATCGCCTCGGCGAGGGCGTCGCCGCCGAGGCGTCCCGGGCCCGGGCGGCGTTCGACATGGCCTGCGCGATCAACCCGGACTTCGCGGCCTGCACCTTCGCCAAGCGGCAGCTGGCCGAGATGGGCGCGCCGTGAGCGCCGGCGACGCCGGACCGGATTCCGACGCCCTGCGTGCCCTCTACGGGCGGGTCGACCCGGAGCCCGAGGGGCCGCCGGCCCCGGGCCACGCCCGCGCCTCCCTGTGCGTGGACGTGGGCGACTGGGACGACGTCGCCGCCGCCGAGCGCTGGATGCTGGCCCATGCCGGCCGGCTCACCCGCGTGCGCAGCACCGGCTGCGGCTGCTGCGTGATCGGCTGGGACATCGAGGGGCCGGCGGCGCTCATCGCCACCCTGCCGGCGGCGCTCGGGGCAACCTCCGACTGGGCCGGCCCGGCCGCAGCCCCGTGGCGCGCGGCGAGCGCGCGAGGCCGGCGCCTCTGGGAGCACGGGTGGGAGCGCTGGTGGGAGCGCTGGGTCCGCCGCCGCTGAGACGCGACCGACACGCGGCCGAGATGGGGAGCCTAGCGCGGTTCCGCGACGGCCTCGGCGCGGTCCAGCACCGGCGGCGCCGGCCTCTGCTCCGGGATCAGCCGGTCCGGCGCCGCGCCGCGCTCGAGGGTGGCGACCGCCAGGGGCGCGCCGCGGCCGCGCAGGGCGTGCGTCCCCAGCGCGCGGGCGCGGACGCCGTCGGGCAGCCGGTCCAGCCGGTCGAGGAGATCCTGCGAGATCAGGATGTCGACACCCAGCGGGCGGCACAGGGCCTCGATCCGCGCCGTCACGTTCACGGCGTCGCCGAAATACGCGATCTTGTGGCGGTCGACCCCGACTTCGGCCGTGACCACCGGACCGCCGTGCAGCGCCGCCCGGAGCCGCGGGACCGTCCCGAACCGGGCTTGCCAGGCCGCGGCGTCGGCCTCGATCCGGTCGAGCACCGCGAACACGCAGGTCACGCAGCGCGCGTCCTTGAGGCCGCGCTTCATCGGCCACGTGATCATCGCGAGGTCGCCGATGAAGTCGTCCGTGGAGCCGGCGTTGCGCCGCACCGGCTCGGCGAGCGTCGCGAACACGGTGCTGAGATACTCCTGGGCACGCAGGTCGCCGTGGGTCTCCGCGAAGGCCGTGGAGCCGACCACGTCGAGGAACAGGAAGATCCGCTCCTCCTGCACCGGCTTGTGATAGCGGCCGATCATGAAGTTCACGAACACCTCGCCGCCGATCAGGTCGCGCATTCGCATGACGAAGACCAGCAGGGCCGACACGGCCAGCGAGTAGGCGAGGAACCGTGGCGTGATCCGCACCGCCGTGGACAGGCTGTCGTCGGTGAGGCCGAAGGTCCAGACGACCAGGCCGCCGAGCGCGCAGCCGAGCGTGATCAGCACCACGTAGAGCAGTTCGGCGGCCAGCATGTAGACCAGCGCCGGCAGGCGGCGTAGCCGCGTCTGGACGCCCGACAGTGCCAGGCCGGGCACGAAAGCCAGCACCGTCCCGCCCACCGCCAGGGCGTAGACCAGGCCGGCGAGCATCGAGGCCCCGCCGACGAAGAGCAGGTTGTAGAGGAGGCCCGCCCCGCCGGAGGCGAGGAGAAGGGTCAGGGCCCAGAGCCAGCGGTACTGTGGGAGCATGGGCGGTCGGCGGGGTCGAGCGTGGCGGTGGGCACGATTGGACCTACGCGATGGCGGGGGGCGAAGGCGAGAGGGGGGCGCCGCGACAGGTGGGTCGGGCCGGCGCCCTCGGGCTGGCCGGTCGCCCGTGACCGATCCGGAGCGATTCGCGCCGTCGAGAGCACGCTGGAGATCGTGCCCTACGGCCGCGGGGAGGCCTATGTCCGTATGAGGACGGCGTGGGGCAACCGTCATTTCTGCAGCCTCTACGCCGTCTTCCGGGCAGAGGCCTACGTTCTAGTCCACGAAGGGAAGGCCTCGGACGGACGAGCCTGCCGGATGCGCATCGTGCTCAAGGACGGGATATTCAGGACCTCGGTCCGAGACCTGAAGACCGGGGAACGCTTGCAGGACCACCTCCGTCCAGCGCCGGCGGCACTGGACTACAAAGGAGAAGGCGCGCCTCGTCGAGGAGACCTATCTGCCCGGTCAGTCCGTCTCGCTCGTCGCCCCCCGCCACGGGCTGAACGCCAACCAGCTGTTCACGTGGCGTCGGCTGATGGAGCGCGGCGCGTTCACGGCCGCCGGTGCCGGTGAAGAGGTGGTGCCAGCCTCTGAGCTTCGTGATGCCTGAGCCACAGATCCGTGAGCTGCAGCGGCTCCTGGGCAAGAAGACGCTCGAGACCGAGATCCTGCGCGAGGCGATGGAGCGGGTCGCCGCCCCCAAAAAGTTGACCTCGCGCGTGACCTCGTGGCCGGGGGCGGCCGGTGAGCGCGGTGGCCGCAGCATTGAGCGTGTCGCGCCCGCACCTCGCCTCGTCCAGGCAGGCCTCCACCGTCCGGAAGCCCATGCGCCGACGGGGCCGTCCGCCTGAACCCGACGCCGCGTTGCTCGGCGCGATCCAGGCGCTCATCGCCGATCTGCCGACCTACGGCTATCGGCGCGTCCATGCCCTTCTGCGCCGGCAGGCCGAGCGGGATGGGCGGCCTGCGCCGAACGCCAAGCGGGTCTACCGGGTCATGAAGGTGCACGGCCTCCTGCTCCAGCGACATGCGGGCGGAGCCGAGACGCGCCGCCACGAGGGCAAGGTGGCGGTGGCCGTGCGCAACACGCGCTGGGCGGGTCCCCGCCCGGTCTCCGACCGGGTGGCATGCCCGCTGCTCGGACGGGCTGGAGATCGCGGCAGAGAACGGTGAGCGTGTGCGGGTCGCCTTCGCGCTCGACTGCTACGATCGGGAGGCAATGAGCTACGTGGCGACCACGGCGGGCATCACGGGCGAGGACGTCCGCGACCTGATGGTGGCCGCCGTCGAACACCGCTTCGGGCCGGTCAACCAATTGCCGAGCCTGATCGAGTGGCTGACTGACAACGGCAGTTGCTACGTAGCCCGCGACACGCGCCGCTTCGCCCGCGACCTTGGTTTGGTGCCAAAAACGACGCCGCTGGAGAGCCCGCAGAGCAACGGCATGGCCGAGGCGTTCGTGCGAACCTTGAAACGCGACTACGTGCGTGTCTCGGTACTACCGGACGCCGAGAGCGTGCTGCGCCAGCTTCCTGTCTGGCTGGCGCACTATAACGACCTTCATCCTCATCGCGCGCTGGGCTACCGCTCGCCGCGCGAGTTCATCACCCGATCAACCAAGGAGACCCTGTCCGGTCTTTAGGGGGCAACAACAACAGGCCAGGATGATACGCAGGCGCGAAACCAGCGCCTGCCCGGTCTCGTGTCGCCGCAGCAGGCGCTGGATCTCACCTTGCTCCTGCTCGCTGAGATCGAGAGAGACGGCCTTTGAGCCACGCAACATGGCGCACCTCCATCAGGAAGCACCTAACGATCCGCCCACCCGACTAAACTGTCAAACCTCTTTTAACTCAAACCACTAGAGCTATCACCGGGAGAAGAACGCTAGCGTTTACCAGCGGTCATAGCGCCGCTTAAGCTCCGCGGTTCGCGCTTCCGTATGCCCGAGTAAGCAGGTGGCGATAGCTGGATAAGTCCCTGTACCGCCATGCCACTCATCGGTGATGAGATCGCCGCAGTCGGCATCGCGGAAGCGCATCCAAGTCTGTTGAGCAAGTCTGAGCTCCTCCTGCCACTTCTTACCGTTATCCTCGCTGCTGATCGCCTTCATGGCGCGTGCGTAAGCCGCGTTCAATTTCTTATCTGCGATTTCCTGGGCTCGACCCAGGCAGGCGGTCATCCCTGGGCTGATTACCTCAGAACAGGCAGCATCGAGTTTGCCCGCAACATCTACGTAGGCCTTCGACAGCGCCTTCGCTGCATCCTCACCATGACGGTTCAGACAGGCGTCTATTGTATTGTCATCCATACAGGCCAAGGGCGGCGGTTCTTTCGAGGCTGATGGCGCCGTATCATTCGGCGCAGCGTATGCCGCGCTAAGAAATCCGGCAGATAAAACAATAGAGAGAGCGAGAGCCTTCATCGTCGACGCCTTTATATTCTGCGGGTGCTGCCTTAGCGTATTCGCCAATTCATCCGGCGCGGGTGTATATCAATCTCAAACTAAATTCATCGAGGGCGAGAAACGGGGACCTTAAGGCCAGGAGGGGCCCAAAGTCCGCGTCACAAATCTATTCGCGGTCGTAGCGCCGCTTAAGTTCTGCTGCTCGCTCTATGGTATGCGCGACCAGACAGGCTGATCCCGCTGGACCGGCGCCTGTACCGTCCATCCACTCGAATGATATGACATCGCCGCAGTCGGCATCCCGAAATCGAAGCCAAGCCTGTTGTGCGAGCTTGAGTCTTTCGCGCCATTTGCGGGCCGCGTCATCGTCGCTGCCTATCGACTTCATCGCACGGGCGTAGGTCTCATTGAGCTCCTTGTCCGCGACTCGTCGAGTACGCTCCAAGCAATCGCCGATAGCCGGGCCGATCACCTCTAAGCACATCGGAGCGACCTTTTTGGATGCGTCGGCGTAAGCCTTAAACAACATATTCCCAGCCGCTTCGCCATGGCGGCTCAGGCATGAGGTTGGGTCGTCCGAGTCACATGTCTCAGCGGCGGGCGCACTTGGCGCTGCAAGGGCCATGGGCACGAAAGTCACGCTGGCCACTGCGCCAGCAAATGCACCGGCAAGGGTGCGAAGAGCGGCCTTGCTCATACTGCTACCTGATCTGACTGTAATACTGCAAAAAACCACAGATTTCGGGCCGTAATGTTGAGGTGTGTTGATCGTGCAGAATTTGCGATCTCGAAGCACGAGCTGCGATTGCTGCAATTGCCACATGGCCGGACCGCGCCTCACATGAGGCGCAGGTTGGATCACTTGGTTTCCGGAGCCTCAATAGTAACGCCCCGGAATGAAGCGAGTACGGGTCGCGTTCCAGTGACCTCTCATGTAGCCAACCGGCCGATTGGTAGCATGGCAAGCGGGGATCCACCTCGTGCCGTGATAGCAGAGTTTGCCGTAGCGGCTGAGCCAAGCGACGTTGGACACGAGGGGCTGATCGGAGGTTGTGAGTTCCTTATCCAGGGCGATAATAGGTCCCGCATTTGCTGCGCCGATCGAGGCGATCGAAAGGGCTGCGGCAACAACAATGGACTTCATGGCTTGCTGCTTTCGTTAACAGATGGCGCATTGAACAGATCTAATTTGATCTGGGGCGATCCGGTTGATTTCGCCGGTTCGCTCCGGGAGTACATATCTCCGACCTCAGAAAGCTTAGGTGCTTCAGAGCACGTCAGCTGCGGCGCCTCATTCGGTCTCCGCGCTGAAGAGCATCTCTCTCACAGCAGCGGCAAGGAGCCCGTATTCAAAATACTTGACAGCGACAGCGGTAGCTTCGGAGTTGCAGTGTCACGGACCGGCGGAAGACCAGCCGCCGGCGGCCAGCTCGATCCGGTCGCCGTACGATTCGAGCATCTCGTCGCGGTCTGGCCGGATGGCCTCGTCGGGACCCGGGCCCGGGATGCCCGTGCCCTCTTCGAGGCGCTGTCCGAATCCGAGCAACTCGCGGCGATCGCCGCGGCACGGGCCTACGCGGCACACGCTCAGCGCAAGCTGGGCTACGCCTTCGCGTCGCAGACGTGGTTGCGCCAGACCGACTTCGCCCCGCTGCCCAGCCCGGGGCGCCGCACAGCCGCGTCTTCGTCCGCGACGACTCGCCCGGACGGGAAGCGTGGGCCGTACACTACCGGCGCCTCGGCGGACCGATGATGACCCCCATCCACATGGGCGGCCAGGACGGCTGGCGCTTCGGGAGCCCGCTGCCGCTCACGGCAACCTCCGCGGCCTGATCGTGGCCGCTCCTCATCCGCTCGGTCCGCGCAATCGACCCTCTGATCAGGAGCGCCCCATGTCCGATTCCCCCGACGACCTCCTCAGCCTCACCGCTGGCATCGTGGCGGCCTACGTCAGCCGGCAGGCCGTGACCGCAGATGCGCTGCCCGGGCTGATGCGCACAGTCCGCGACGGCCTCGTCGCGCTCCAGGACCTGGCGCCGGCCGCGGCGGCGGCCAACCCCGAGGGCTTTCGCCTGACGGCCACCGAGATCCGCAAGTCGATGAAGCCCGACGCGCTGATCAGCTTCATCGACGGCAAGCCGTACAAGACGCTGAAGCGGCATCTGACGTCTCACGGTCTGACCCCGAAGGACTACCGCACGCGCTTGGGCCTGCCTGACGACTATCCCATGGTCGCCGCCGGCTACGCCGCAAAGCGCTCGGCGCTCGCGAAGGCAATTAGGCTGGGCGTGCCCGGCGCGCAGATGGGGCGCCAGACAAAAGAGTGATCGAAATGGAGAGGTATGACCGCAAGCCCCGGGGCAATGAGGACTCCAAAAGGAAATCGCCTCGAAAAGCCAAAAATAATGCAGGCTGACGGCCACCTGACGCAGCCACTATGGCTATACCATGTATCAGCCCGTCGATGCCAAAGACCATATGAACCTCTATCAAAATGCATGCCGTTGATACAGCAAAACGAGCACGTTTACGGATTATTAACGTTTCTGAATTTTTTCTGCGAAGTCAGAATTCGGATTAAAAAGACTTGATTGATGATTATTACTGTACCTGACCGTTGTCGCGCGGCGCTGCTTGCCGGGATCGCATTTTCGACGCCGGCTGCGACCGCTCGCGCCGAGGGTGCAGCCTGGAGTCTCTATTCAGACAAATCAACCAGCATCTCGATCCCATTTGCTTCCCCCATTGTCTTTGCAGACAACGGTCAGGGCGCCACCATAAGTCTCAGCTTTGGATCTAGCACAACAACCAGTCCTTTTCAGCTCGATACAGGATCGACCGGAATCGCTATCGGCAAGGACTCGACAGTTTGGCAACCTGCTCCTGGTCAAAATTCGATTGGCCCAGGCATGATCAACTATAGCAGCAGCGACCGATATTTATACGGTGATCTTTACGAGATGACCGTCAATTTCTACGACAAAAATAATAAACTTGCGTCAGCGATTGTTCCGATCCTTAGAGTAACATCTGAAATCCATAAAGGCGCCCCGGTGACCGGTCGGATCACCACTCAGATGTTTGGTGTTGGCTTTGGGCGTGAGGCAGCCGGCTTTCCAAACGGAACGCCCGACGCCAACCCCTTACTCAATATTGACTGGATCGCTAACGGTGACGCATCTAAGCTCGTACGTGGTTATGTTGTTACGCAGAATGGCATTGAGCTAGGCCTAACCGCTGCTAACACGCAGGGAACTACATTTGTGAGATTGGCGGCCGGACCGCAGTCAGGGAACGCAATCGAGTGGCAGATGACGCCGGGCGACCTACGAGCGGGAGGCGCCATCGGCTCTGGGACAATCTTGCCCGACACCGGCGTTTACACCGCCTACGTTAAGATCCCAGAAGGCAGTAGCATCAAGCGCGGCGAGAATATGCCGAATGGAACTCTCGTAACCGTTTACATACCGGGCCACTCGAGCCCACCGGTTGCATTGTACAGCTTTAGGGTCGGCGACACGGACAATCCGCTCGCCCCGGTTGGCCCCGTTTATGCCGAGGGCAGATCGACAAACGACACGGGCGCAACGTATATTAATACAACGATCACGATCCTACGGGGTTTTAATCTCATCTATGACGCTGACAGCGGCTTCGCAGGCTATCAGCGCATCTTGCCTGAGAGCGCTGACCTCCTTGCGAAGCCGATGATCGCGCTGCAGGGCAGCCTAAGCTTGGCATCGCAGTTCAGAACCGGGCTTCCCGTGTTCCTAATGAGTACTACGGCGCTGAACCCGTTCGATGTCGCGAGCCTCGGCGGCGACATTTTTGGGCCCGGCGGTCTGATCAAGGCTGGCCTAGGCACCCTCGAACTCGCTGGGACCAACACCTATGCAGGCGGTACCGCGGTCTATGGCGGTACCCTCGCGGTCTCCCGCGACGCCAACCTCGGCGCCGCCGGCACCGGTCTGATCCTCGGCGGCGGCACCCTTGAGGTCCTCACCGATGGCTTTACCACCGCACGCCCGCTCACACTCACCGGCCTCGGTGCCCTGCAGATCGACCTCGGCAACGCCACCTTCGCGGGCTCGATTGCCGACGGTAGTCAGTCGGGCACCCTCGTCAAGACTGGACTTGGCACCGCAATCCTATCGGCTTCCAACACATTCACGGCCGGCACCGTCATCAGCGCCGGTACCCTGGCTCTGACCGCCACCGGCAGCCTCACCGCGCCGGTCCTCGTCGGCTCGGCGGCGAGCTTCCTCAATGCCGGGCTCGTCTCCGGCAGCGTCGCCAATCTCGGCGTCCTGGCCAACAGCGGCACCGTCGCGGGCGGCCTCGCCAATGCCGGTCTGGCCCTGAACACCGGCATCATCGGCGGCGGCGCGACCAACACCGGCAGCCTAGTTAACGTCGGCACTCTCGCGGGTGGGCTGAACAACGCAGGAACCACGCTCAACAGTGGCTCCATCACCGGCGGCGCGGCCAACACCGGCAGCCTGGTCAACGCCGGCACTCTCGCGGGCGGACTGAGCAACACCGGCACCGCCCTCAACACCGGCACCATCGCCGGCGGCGCGACCAACAGCGGCGTCCTGAGCAACGCCGGCGCCATCGGCGGCGGCGTCGCGAACACCGGCACGCTGTCCACCAGCGGCATGATCAGCGGCGGCCTGACCAATGCCGGCACCGTGCTCGCCAGCGCTGGCCGCATCGACGGGCCCATCGCCAACAATGCCGGCCTGCTCGCCGTCTCTGGATCCGTGGCCGGCACCGGCCCCTTCGCCAACGCCGCCGGCGCGACGCTCGCCGTCACCACGGGCGGCAGCTACAGCCTCGCCGGCCCCCTCGCCAATGCCGGCCTCGTCGCCGTTGCCCAGAGCGCCAGCCTCACCGCCTCCGGCGGCCTCAGCAACGCCGGCCTCGTCGCCAGCGACGGCACCCTCACCGCCGACCTGACCAACACCGGCGTCGCCCGCCTGTCCGGGCAGTTCAACGGCATGCTCACCAACGCCGGCCTCGTGCAGATCACCGGCCCGCTCGCCGGGCTCACCGGCCTGACCAACACCGGCGCCCTCGACCTCGGCGGCACCGCCCTCACGCTCACCGACCTCGCCGGCCCGGCCTCCGCCGTCCTGGGCAACGGCGCCCTCACGGTCTCCAGTGCGGCCGCCTCGACCTATGCCGGCGCCATCCTGGAGACCGCGAGCCCGACCAGCCTGACCAAGGCCGGCCCCGGCACGCTCCTGCTCACCGGCTCCGGTCTCTTCTCCGGCCCGACCACCGTCCAGGCCGGCACGCTCTCCCTCAACGGCCTCTGGACCTCGCCGGTCACGGTCGCGGCCGCCGGCACCCTGCGCGGCATCGGCACCGTCGCGGCCCCGGTCACGGTCGCGGGCGCCCTGCGGCCGGGCAACTCCCCCGGCACGCTCACCGTGCTCGGCCCGGTGGCGTTCGCCCCCGGCAGCAGCCTCGGCCTCGACATCGACGG